>NZ_VWWK01000074.1:0-32299 GCF_011753035.1 Burkholderia sp. Ax-1720
GTTCAGCGTGCCGTCGAAGCGGCGCGTTCGCGCCAGGTGCCGGGCCGCGCCCATCAGCATGGCGGTATGGCCGTCGTGGCCGCAGGCGTGCATGCGCCCCGGCACGCAGCTCGCGTGCGCGAAGCCGAGCCCGACGCGCCGGTGCGGATCGGCTACCTGCCGATCGCCGATGCCACGCCCCTGCTGGTGGCGCATGCGAACGGCTATTTCGAGGCGGCCGGCGTGCATGCCGAGAAGCCGACCTTGCTGCGCAGTTGGGCCCAGTTGGTGGAGGCCTTCCTGTCCGGGCAGGTCAACGTGGTCCACCTGCTCTCGCCGATGACGCTGTGGGCGCGTTACGGCAGCCGCGCGCCGGCCAAGGTGGTGGCCTGGAACCACGTGAACGGCTCGGCGATCACGGTCGCGCCCGACGTGAATTCGCTGGCCGACCTGGGCGGCAAGACCGTGGCGGTGCCGTTCTGGTATTCGATCCACAACGTGATCCTGCAGGACATGCTGCGCGCGCAGGGCCTGCAGCCGGTGCTGAAGAAAGGTGCCGCGCCGGGCCCCAGGGAAGTCGCGCTGATCGTGATGGCGCCGTCCGACATGCCGCCCGCGCTGGCCGCCAGGCAGATCGCCGGCTTCACGGTGGCCGAGCCGTTCAACGCGGCGGCCGAGCAGCTCGGCATCGGCAAGGTCCTGCGCTTCACGGGCGACGTCTGGCGCAATCACGCCTGCTGCACGATCTTCATGCACGAGCAGGACCTCACGCAGCGCGCGGGCTGGTCGCAGAAGGTGGTGGACGCGATCGTCAAGGCCCAGCTCTGGACCCGCGCGCATCCGCAGGACGCGGCGAAGCTGCTGTCCAGGGAAGGCGCCAACCACTACACGCCGCATGCCTCGGCCCTGCTCGGGCGGGTGCTCGCGCCGCCGCCCGGCGACGAGGGCCGCCACCTCGGCGATCGCGCGATCCAGCACGCCGACTGGCACGAGAAGCGCATCGACTTCCAGCCCTATCCGTTCCCGAGCTACACGGAGGAACTGGTGCGCCGCCTGAAGACCACGCAGACCGAAGGCGCGAACGGCTTCCTGGCCCAGCTCGATCCGGCCTTCGCGGCACGCGACTTGGTGGACGATCGCTTCGTGAAGAAGAGCATCGAGGCGGCCGGCGGCATGGCCGCGTTCGGCCTACCGGCCGGTTATGCGCGCAAGGAGACGATTCTTGTCTAGCGTGCTGCCCGCCAGGCGCGAGGAAGACGCCTTGCCGGCGGCGCAGGGCGGCGGCGTCGCGCCACGCTCCGGCGCCGCCTCGCGCCTGCGCGGCCCGCTGCTCGGTATCGCCGGCCTGCTCGCCGCGCTCGGCATCTGGTGGCTGGCGGTGGCACTGCTGGCCGGCAACAACGCGATGGTCGCGCAATTCTCGCCGCTGCGCGCCTGGCAGGCGCTGCCGGCGCTGGTCCGCGACGACCAGTTGCTCACGCACGTCGCCACCAGCCTGCGCCGCATCGCGGCGGGCCTGGGCTGCGCGCTGCTGGTGGGCGTGCCGGCCGGTTTCGCGATCGGCCGGCTGCGCTGGCTCGAGCACGCGCTGTCGCCGACGCTGCAGTTCCTGCGCATGATCTCGCCGCTGTCCTGGATGCCGGTCGCGGTGATGTCGCTCGGGGTGGGCGATCGCGCCGTGATCTTCCTGCTGGCCTTCGCCGCGGTCTGGCCGCTGATCCTGAGCACGGCGGCCGGCGTCGCCCAGCTCGACCGGCGCTGGATCGAGCTGGGCCGCAGCCTGGCCGCGACGCGCGCCGAAATGCTGTGGCACATCTACGTGCCCGGCATCGCCGCCCATGTGCTGACCGGCGTTCGGCTCGCGATCGGGATTCTGTGGATCGTGCTGGTGCCCGCCGAGATGATCGGCGTGAGCTCCGGGCTCGGCTACCTGATCCTCGACACGCGCGACCGGCTCGCCTACTCGGAGCTGGCGGCCGTGATCCTGGTGATCGGCGTGCTCGGTTTCGCGCTCGACATGGCGGCGCGTTCGCTGGCCGCGCGGCTCAATGGCGGCGGCTCGGCGGAGGATGGCCGGTAAGGCGAAGGCGCTGCTCTAGCGCTGCCTTAGCGCGGCTTCCCGCGGGTTCTCTCAGGTTCCGCACGGCGTGCTCGACGGCCGCCATGTCGAATTTTTCTCGGGCAGCCTCATGCGAGGCGGCCCATCCATCCCGTCGTTCAGGCTTCGGCGACGGCGTCCTCGAAGTCGATCAGCACCTTCATCGCGCGCCGACGATCGCCGGCCAGCGCGAAGGCCTCGTTGGCCTCGCGCGCCGGGAACACGCGCGTGATGGCCGGCGCGAGATCGACCCGGCCTTCGTTGATCAACTGCACCGCCAGCGCGAATTCCGAGTGGAAACGGAACGAGCCGCAAATCGTCAGTTCCTTGGCCACCACCACGTTCTGCGGAATCGCCACGTCGCCGCCCAGGCCGAGCTGCACCACCACGCCGCGCGGGCGCAGCACCTCGAGCCCGTCGCGCAGCGCGCGCTCGTTGCCCGAGCATTCGAGCATCACATCGAAGCTGCCCTTGTCGGCCGCGTAGGCCCGGGTCCATTCCGGATCGGCAGCGACGTTGACGACCTTGTCGGCGCCGAGCGCCTTCGCCACCGCCAGCGGCTCGTCCACCACGTCGGTGGCCACCACCTCGCGCGCGCCATGCGCCTTGGCGGCGGCCACGGCCAGCGCGCCGATCGGCCCGCAGCCCGACACCAGCACGCGCCGCCCGATCAGCGGACCCGCGCGCGACACCGCATGCAGGCCGACCGCGAACGGCTCGGCCATCGCGGCCAGCGAGAACGGCACATGGTCGGCCACCTTCACGCACTGCACGGCGTCGCACACCAGCGCGCCGCGGAACGCACCCTGGATATGCGGCATGCGCATCGCGCTGCCGTAGAAGCGCATGTCGAGACACTGGTTCGGCAAGCCTTCGAGGCAGTACTTGCACTTGCCGCAAGGCCGGCTCGGATTGACGGCGACGCGATCGCCGACGCTCACCGCCGTCACGCCCTCGCCCACCTCGACCACCGTGCCGGCCACTTCATGGCCGAGCACCATCGGCTGCTGCAGCCGGATCGCGCCGAAGCCGCCATGACGGAAGTAATGCAGGTCCGAGCCGCAGATGCCGCCCATCGCAACCTGCACGCGCACCTGGCCCGCGCCCGGCGCCTCGACCTCGCCCTCCTCGTAGCGCAGATCGTTCGGTGCGTGAATGACGAGACACATGCAACGCAGTCTCATGGTGTTTCCTCCTGCTCCTGGATTCGGGATGTATTCTTGTACCGGGCCGCCGGCTCAGACCGTGCTGGTCAGGCCGCCGTCGACGAACAGCGTCTGCCCGTTGATGAAGTCGGCCGCCGACGAGGCAAGGAACACGGCCGCGCCGCACAGCTCCTCGACGCGCCCCCAGCGGCCCGCCGGCGTGCGCTTGCAGATCCAGTCGTTGAAGGCCGGATCGTTGACCAGTGCCTGGTTCAGCTCGGTTTCGAAATAGCCGGGCGCGAGGCCGTTGGCCTGGATGCCGTAGCGGGCCCAGTCGGCGCACATGCCCTTGGTGAGCATGCGCAGCGCGCCCTTGGAGGCAGCATAGGGGGCGATCGAGGGCCGCGCCAGCTCGCTCTGCACGGAACAGATATTGACGATCTTGCCGCGGCCGCGCTTGATCATGTGGCGCGAGACCGCGCGCGAGACGATGAAGGCGCCGTCCAGGTTGACGCGCATCAGCGCGTGCCAGTCGGCGTCCTCGAACTGGTCGAGCGGCGCGCGACGCTGGATGCCGGCGTTGTTGACGAGGATGTCGATCGCGCCGATGCCCGCCTCGAAGGCGTCGATAGCGGCCGTGGCCTGCTCCGAATCGGCCACGTCGAACACCGCGTGCGAGGCCTCGAAGCCCTGCTCGCGGAAGCCGGCCGCGAGCGTGGCCGCCTTGTCCGGATTGCGATCGTTGATCACGATGCTGGCGCCTGCCTGCGCGAGTCCGCGCGCGAGCGCGAGTCCGATGCCGCGTCCCGACCCGGTCACGAGCGCGCGGCGCCCGTCGAGCCGGAACAGGCTGTTGACGTCTGCCATGCCTGTCTCCGAAGGTGCTCGCCGCGCGCGGCCGGAAATCGACGCGCTGCGGCGGGCGCTCAGTAAACCGCAGGCTGGCGGACGCCGCCAATGCTCTTTGCTGATCGTGTGATCACGGATCGTGATCAAGCGGCGCGGGAGGCGCCGCCGCCGGTTCAACCCTCGCGGAACAGGTAGCTGTAGGCGCTCAGCGCCGGCACGCCGCCCAGGTGCGCATAGAGCACCTTGGAGCCGGCCGGGAACTCGCCGAGCCGCACCTTCTCGATCATGCCGTGCATCGACTTGCCCTCGTAGACAGGGTCGGTCAGCATGCCCTCGAACCTCGCCGACAGCCGGATCGCCTCCAGCGTGCCCTCGCTGGGCAGGCCGTATTCGGGGCCGCCGAAGCGTTCGTCGAGCACCACGTCGGCTTCGGTGATATCGCGGCCCAGTTCGACGCGATCGGCGGTGCCGCGCGCGATGCGCAGGATCTGCTCGCGCGTCTGCGCCGGCTTGGCCGAGGCGTCGATGCCGATCACGCGATCGGCGCGGCCGTCGGCGGCGAAGCCCACCACCATGCCGGCCTGCGTGCTGCCCGTCACCGAACAGACCACGATGTAGTCGAAGCGGATGCCCATCTCGGCTTCCTGCGCGCGCACTTCCTCGGCGAAGCCGACGAAGCCCAGGCCGCCCAGCGGATGCTCGGAGCAGCCGGCCGGGATCGGATAGGGCTTGCCGCCCTTGGCGCGCACGTCGGCCATCGCCTCCTCCCAGCTCCTGCGGATGCCGATATCGAAGCCGTCCGGCACCAGCCGCACGTCGGCGCCCATCATGCGCGACATCTGGATATTGCCGACCCGGTCATATACCGCGTCCGAGTAGTTGACCCAGTTCTCCTGCACCAGCACGCACTGCATGCCGAGGTGCGCCGCCACCGCCGCCACCTGGCGCGTCTGGTTCGACTGCACGCCGCCGATCGAGACCAGCGTATCGGCGCCCTGCGCGATCACGTCGGGAATCAGGTATTCGAGCTTGCGGGTCTTGTTGCCGCCGAAGGCCAGGCCGCTGTTGCAATCCTCGCGCTTGGCGAACAGCTCGACCTTGCCGCCGAGATGGGCGCTCAGGCGCTTGAGCGGCTGGATCGGCGTCGGGCCGAAGGTCAGGGGGTAACGCGGGAATTTCTGAAGGTTCATGCCTCGCTCCTGGCTTGATGGGATGGATGCGTGCTCGCGACGTGGACGGTGCCGGCCTCCGTGCCTGTCATCGAAACGACGCAAATATCGTAGAAGCGATCGAACGAATCAGGGTTGTGAAATCGACGCCGATTTTCTTTGTTTCTGAAGTCATTGGATAATCAAGCCGAATTTCATTAGGAAATCGACGCCATGTGTGCAACAAAAAGAACATCACCGACCGCCCGTGCCGCCACCGCCGTGGCTGCCGGCGCCGAACT
This sequence comes from Burkholderia sp. Ax-1720, assembly GCF_011753035.1. Lineage (NCBI taxonomy): Bacteria > Pseudomonadati > Pseudomonadota > Betaproteobacteria > Burkholderiales > Burkholderiaceae > Burkholderia > Burkholderia sp. Ax-1720. Next base: position 5,522 of record NZ_VWWK01000074.1, read on the forward strand.
CGATCGCGTCGATCGCGCGATCCTGCGCGCGCTGCAACGCGATGCCTCGATCTCGAACGTGGCGCTGGCCGAGCGCGTGAACCTGAGCCCGCCCGCCTGCCTGCGGCGCGTGGAGAAGCTCAAGGAAGCGGGGCTGATCCGCGGCATCGTCGCGTTGCTCGAACCGAAGGCGCTCAATGCCGGCATGCTGGTGATGATCGGCGTGGTGCTCGACCGCTCGACGCCGGAGTCGTTCGCGGCATTCGAGAAGGCCGCGCAGAAGGTGTCGGGCTGCATGGAGTGCCACGTGGTGACCGGCGAATTCGACGCCTTCATGCTGGTGCGCACGCGCGACAGCGAGACCTTCAACCGGCTGCACGCGGAGCAGTTGCTCTACCTGCCCGGCGTGCGCCAGATCCGCACCTTCGTCGTGCTCAAGGAAATCCTCTCGACCACGCAATTTCCCGTGTGAGCCGGGAACCGTCCTTGCGTCCTCCCGCAAACCTGCAAGGGGCTTGCCTTCGCCCGACTTTATCCGGTTCGCGGCGGATGCCGGCGGACGCGATTGCAAGCCATTTGAATGCTGGATTAAATGCGCGGTTACAAACCGTTGCACCTGAAATAGAGCCTGTTCGTATGATCGTGAGCGTTCGACGACGAACCCGGAACACCGCGTCGAGAAGGCCTCGAGCCGATCCGGCAAGGCGGGTTCCGGCCATCAAAACCACACCACTCCGCTCAGGACACACCCATGAAAACTCTGCTCGCTTCGGCCCTGGCCGTGACGCTCGCCCTCCTCGTGACGAACGCGGAAGCCCGCCCGCACAAGGTCTGCCATTTCGACCATCATCATCACCGTAGCTGCCACTGGGTCCACTAAGTCTCACGGATTCGACGGGTCGGCGCGAATGCGCCGGCCCGTGGCGACTCGGGTGGTCGCCCGCCATGAAAAAAGCGGCGCCTCGGCGCCGCTTTTGCTTTTGATTCACCAGCTCAAAGATCCCCCCGCACCTCGCCGGTTCCCAGCGCGTTGCGCTGCCGGTTGACCTCCGCCCACAGCTCGTCGCTGTCGTCTTCGCGCAGCAGGATCACCCAGTCCAGTTGTTCGTCGGTCACGCCGAAGTAATCGAGGATTTCCTTGCGCGCGGCATCGATGAACTGCATGAACTCCGGCGTGGTCTGGGCTTCCTCGTGCAGGGCATCGTATTCGTCGTCGTCCTCGCCGCCGCCCTGTTCGTCGATATAGCGCGTGATCCACTGGTCGCGCTCGTGATCGTAGTCGGCTTCGGCACGCATCGCCTGCGCCGCGGTGTGGAAATCCAGTTGGGCAAACGCGGCGATCGCCGCCGCGGTTGCTTCATCGAAGGTCGTTGCCATGTTCCATCCCATCGTAGTCGTGGCGCATCATCTCACGACTCGCATCCTGGGTAGGCGACGAGCTTGATATCCTGCATCACCCGCAGCCATTCCACCGACGACATTACCCACCATGCCGAACCACCGGATTGCGATGAAGCACGCTGTTCTCTGCGCCGCGATGCTTGCCTCGGGCGCTGCATTCGCCCATGCCTCGCCCGAAGTCTGCAGCGGCGAGCTGAGCGCCTTGATCCTGCCCCCGCTAGAGCGCAGTTCGCTGAAGAAGCAGGATATCCAGGTGGGCATCGCCGATGAATCCGACGGCGTCTACAGCGTGAGATTGTCCCTGCCCGCCAAGGGCGCGGACAATCCCGACGACCAGGTGACGATCGGCTGGGTCAACCTGGATACCAGGGCGATGAAGGCTCTCGATATGACGCGCGATCCCGATCACCCGGACCTGCTCGCGGTGGATCAGGCAAAGTACCGGAAATTCGTTTCGGATTGTCTTCGTGAGGCGCCGGGCGTGACGCAACGCTGTGACGCTCTCGACGAGCAAGCCTCGCAGGCATCGACTCGTCTGCCGCCAACCCAAGGCAGGATGATCGTGGTCGGAAACGGGCGACTGCCGTTCCACTCGGCCCCCGACGATTCATGCAGGATGCCCGGCGTGTTCATCCTGAGCGGCGAATCCGTCCAGGCCGATCGAACCTATCGGGGCTTTACCTCCGTCGTTTACCTGAGCGCGAGAAAAAATGGCCCGGTCGAGGGCTGGGTGAGAAGCGATCGCTTGAAGGCGGCGGATTCGGAGCCGGCCGCACGATAACGGTGTCGGCACGCGCGACACGATTCGGCATGGAGTGAAACGAGGCAATATCACGGCATGGAACCTCGCAGTCGAGCCGGCAAAAGGAGAATCACGATTGAATCCCTTTTTCTATCGCTTCCGCACCGATGCCTACTCGGCAGAGCAACGATTCGAGGTCTGGCGAGACGAAGTCAACGCGATCTTCGATGTCGAGATCGAACGATCGCTGGCCCATCGTTTCAATTACGACCTGAGCACCGGTTATGTCGGCTCGTTGTTGATGGGATGCGGCAAGTGGATCGGCCAACATGAGCCGGTGCATTACGGCGTCAAGCGATCGCCGGCCATGATCCGTCGCGACGGCCTCGATCACTTCTACGTCTGCCTAGGCATCACCCACTCCCTGTCGGGATACGCGGCGCGCACGCCGATTCACGCCGAGGCGTCGAATCTCTACGTACTGGATCTGGCCTACGAGCTCGATTCGGAAATCGTCGCGGGCGACACGCTGATCCTGACGATCGCGCGGGACTTGCTGCCCGCCCCCATCCGATCCGCCAACCTGCACGGCGCCGTCCTGCAAGGGCCCTTGAGCGCCTTGCTGGGTGATCACCTGTTCGCGCTGCAACGTCAATTGCCGCATCTGGCGCCCGCCGACATGCCCAACGTCGAACGCGCGACCCTGGCGCTGGTATCGGCCGCGCTGACGCCGACGGCACGCACGCTCGGCGAGGCCGAGGTGGAAATCGACCAGGCCGTGATGTTGCGGGTGCGTGCCTATATCGATGCGCATCTGAAGTCGGCGGATCTCACGCCATCGCGGATCTGCCGCGACATCGGCATCTCGCGCGCGCATCTGTATCGGCTGTTTTCGCGCGAGACAGGCGTTGCCGCCTATATCCAGCATCGCCGCCTGGTGAAGATCCGCAAGCTTCTCGAGGAAGCCGGATCGAGCCGGCAGCGCCTGTCGACGCTGGCATTCCAATATGGCTTCAAGAGCGAATCCCACTTCAGCCGAAGCTTCCGAAATGCTTACGGTTGTTCGCCCAGCGAGGCTCGCGAGCGCGCCGCCTCGCGCGAGGCTCGCCTGCCCATTTCGTCACCCGCGAAACATTCCGCGGGATCGTTGCGCGACGTGCTCGATCGCCTGGATTCCTGATCCTTCGTCGAACCTTCGTCGAAACGCAGCGTCAAGCTTTGGAGACGCTGGGGCAAAAATCCCCGCGGCGTAGCTGCTACCATTTTTACGTCCGAGATGATTTTTTCCGCGTGAAAGGACGGTCGCCGTTCGTACCCATGCACGTGCCGGCGCCCCGCAGGACCCAAAATCAAATATCGAATGAACGCGATCCGGATGCGCGAGAGACCGCTTTTTTGTTGCGCACAACAAATTATCAACTGCATCTCAATGGGGGATTGAGATTCCAAAATCGACAAGTGGTCGTCTATTACTTCCGGAGAAGAATATGCGTCATGTTCCTTGTGCAAATCATGTGGCCGCGGTGCTGGCCGCCGTATCGCTGCTGTCCGCCCCGCTGGCGATGGCTTCGGTGAATGCGTCCCTCTCGCCGACTCACGCGGCCGCGGCCCTCGTGCCGACGGGCGCCACGCCCCTGCAAGGCGCCGTCGCCTTCACGGCACCGCCGAGCCCGGCGGTTTCCGAACCGGCGCGATTCCAGACCGCGCTCGTCAACTCCTGCTCCGATTCGTGGTGGTGGCGCAGCGGCATCGAGGAACTGGCCTGCGGACTTTCCGGGCAAGGCTGGTGGAATTGATGATCGCGACGCGGGTTTGAACAGAACCCGCCGCCATGCAAACAGGCCGCAGCAATGCGGCCTTTTTCATGCCCGCCGAAAACGAGACGGCGGACGCGGATTGCTCCGCGCCCGCCGTCGGCCCATCCGTTGCAGTCGGATCGGATCAGAACACCGGATGTCCGCTGATCACGCTCGGCAGCCAGGTCGAGAAGAACGGCCAGTAGGTGACGATATTGATCGCGCTGAAGATCGCCAGGTAATACGGCCAGGCGGTCTTGGTGGTCTCGCCGATCGACACCTCGCCGATCGCGCAGCCCACGAACTGCACCGAGCCGATCGGCGGATGCACCAGGCCGAGCGAGCAGTTCAGCAGCAGCATGATCCCGAACTGCACCGGGCCGACGCCGCAAGCCATCGCGATCGGCAGGAACAGCGGCGTGGTGATCAGGATGTGCGCCGCCATGTCCACGAAGGTGCCGAGGAACACCTGGAGGATGTTGATGTACAGCAGCATCAACCAGGGCTGGGCATTCGACTGCAGCAGCAGGTGCTCGATCGCGTCCGGGATCTCCAGGTAGGACATCTGGAAGCGCAGCATGTTGGACACGGCGATCAGCAGCAGCACCACGCCGGTGGTGCGAGCCGCGTGCGACAGCGCGCGCCACAGCTTCTTCATGGTCAGCGTGCGATACACGAAGATGGTCAGCACCAGCGAGTAGACCACCGCGATCGCGGCCGCCTCGGTGGCGGTGGCGATGCCCTTGGCCACGCACACCAGGATGATCGCGATCACGCCGAGGCCCGGCAATGCGCCCACGAAGGAGCGTGCCACCGCGTACCAGCCCGGGAACTTCAAGAGCGCCGTGCTGCCGTCCTCGCGGCGCGGGAAGCCGTAGCGGCGCGCCTGCCAGTAGGCGGCGATCAGCACGAAGCCCATCACCCACAGCACCGGCAGCAGGCCCGAGAACAGCAGGTCGCCGATCGACACGCCGCTCACCGGATGACCGTTGAGCATGCCCGTGATCCCCTGCGCGGCGAACGCGTAGATGATCATGTTGGTCGAGGTCGGCATCAGCGCGCCGGCCAGCGAGGCGTGGGTGGTCACGTTGACCGCGTAGGCGGCGCTGTAGCCTTCGCGCTTCATCAGCGGGATCACCACGCCGCCCATCGCCGAGGTATCGGCCGTGGGCGAGCCGGACACGCCGCCGAACAGCGTGCAGGCCACCACGTTGGCCATGCCCAGGCCGCCGCGGAAGTGGCCGACGATCGCCTGCGCGAACTTCAGGATGCGGTCCGCGATGCCGCCATGCAGCATCAGCTCGCCGGAGAAGATGAAGAACGGCACCGCCAGGAACGAGAACGCGTTCATCCCGGAGATCACCGACTGCATCGAGGTGGCGATCGGCAGGCCCTCGGCCAGGTAGGTGGCCACGCACGCGAGCCCGAGCGCGAACGAGACGGGCACCCCGAGGAAAAGCAGCAGCAGGAAGCTGATGGAGAGGATTGCGAGTTCCATGTGTGGATCAGGTTCGGTTGCGCTTGCACAGCGCAAGCAGGTGCTCGAGCGAGAACAGGATGATGGCGATACCGGCCGGCAGCGGGATCAGGTAGCGCACCGATTCGGGCAGGCCGATGATCGGAATCCGGTCCTCGAAGGTGGTTTCGGCCATCTCCAGGCAGCCGAGAATCAGCGCCACCGCGAACGCCATCAGGCAGAGGTGCTGGAAGCCGTGGATGATCGACTGGCCCTTGGGCGAGAGCCGACGCACGAACGAGTCGAGGCCGATATGGCCGCCGTCGCGCACCTTCATCGCGGCGCCGAACATCGCGATCACGATCACCAGCAGCAGCGCGATCGGCTCGACGAAATCAGGGGCGTTGTTGAACACATAGCGCATCACGACCGCGTAGAACACGAGCGCCGTCAGCACGACGAGACTCGCCGACGCGATGACGGCCAGCGCCATGAACAGCACGTCGTTCGAGTGCTTGATGAACCTCATTTTCGAACCTCATCGGACAGAAAAGGCGGCCGGCGAAACCTCGCGCGGCCGCCGGGGCGCTGGCGCGGCCCCTTGCAGGGCCGCGCGCCGCGTATTACTTGATCGCCTGGATCTCGTCGACGATCTGCTTCATCATCGGGGTCTTCTCGTACTTGGTCCAGAGCGGCTGCATCGCCTTCACGAACGCGGCACGGTCGATCTGCGCGGCCGGTACGATGGTCGCGCCGCCCTTGAGCACGGCCTTGCGCGCATCGCCTTCACGCGCCGTCCAGAGCTGCACGTAGTACGGCACCGAATCGGCGGCCGCCTTCTTGATGATCGTCTGCTCCTGCGGGCTCAGCGTGTCCCACACCTTCTTGGAGAACACCAGCACTTCCGGCGTCATCGCGTGCTGCGTTTCCGAGAACACGTTGGCCACTTCGTAGTGCTTGGTTTCGTCGTAGGACGGCAGGTTGTTCTCGGCGGCATCCACCAGGCCCGTCTTCAGGCCCGTGTAGACCTCGGAGAACGGCATCGGCGTGGGCGTGCCGCCCATCGCCTTGATCTCGTCGACCATCAGGTCCGAAGGTTGCACACGCACCTTGAGGCCCTTCATGTCGGCCGGCGACTTGATCGGACGCTTGGCGTACATCGAGCGCGCGCCGCTTTCATAGAAGGTCAGCGCGATCATGCCCTTGGCCTTGAACGCGTCGAGGATCTTCTGGCCTTCCGGGCCGTACATCACGTTGCGGAAGTGCTCGATGTCGCGGAACAGGAACGGGAACGACGGGATCATCGATTCCGGCACGATCTCGTTGAAGGCGGCACCGTTGGCGCGAACCATGTCGATCGCGCCCAGGCGCACCTGGTCGACCGTCTCGTTTTCCGAACCGAGCGCGCTGTTGCCGTAAACCTTGATCGAATCCTTGCCGTCCGTCGCCTTCTTGATCTCGTCGCTCATGAACTTGACAGCCATGTTCGTCGGGAAGTTGTCGCTGTGGACATCGGCGGAGCGGAAGACGCGGGCCTCGGCCGACAGCGTCGTGGCGGCGGCGAGTGCCGCGACGATCGCTACGGTGACGCGCTTGCGCGTGAAGATCGTTTTCATGGTCAAGTCTCCTCTGGGTATATCGCGTGTTGGATGTGCCGGCCTGCCCGCCCGGGCGCTACCGCCTCGGGCCCGGCAGGATCGGTCCGGAGCTCACCCCGCGGACCGGCTCGGCCGGCATCTTGCATCGTTGTCGTCTGACCACCGTCAGGCAGCCCACCCGCTGTCTCACGTCGTACAACTAGGGAGCGAGTCTATCGGGGCGGAACCACGCTTGTACACTTGGTGCATACCCGCAGAGGGTTGATGCCGCAGGTCCGTCACAAAAAGCTATTTTTCTTATATTTCAGCTAGTTGTGATATTTTTTCGATTGCCGGGACGCGGCCGGCCCCGAGCCTCGAAGACAAATTCTTTTGCGTTTTGGGACGCTTCCGGATATGTCATTAGACAACTGATCATTGCGGGTTAACCTCGTTTCGTTTCCGCCCCTGAAACGAAATCGGGCGCCTTGGCGGCGCCCGATGCGGATGAATGACGTCCCATCAATGACTCATGACGTCCGATTGCCGGCTTACCGTAAGCCGTCGATTCGATTTCAAATTCGATTCAAAGCGCTGCCGACAAGGGGCGCCAGCACGATCTCGATGCGCTCCTTGCCCTTGCCCGTGTTGCGGCGCTTGAGCGTGAGCGCGCCGACTTCGGCCGTGGTGCGCGGATGCGTGCCGCCGCACGGCATCGAGGCGAAGCCTTCGACCTGCCAGTAGCGACGCTCGGCGTCGATGTCGCTGAAGGCGGTGTGGATCGGCAAGGCACAAGCCACCAGGCTGGCCGCTTCCTGTTCCAGTTCCGGCAGCAGCGGGCTCAGGCTGGTGTCGCTGGCGAAATCGATGCGGGCCTTGTCGGCCGCGATGTGCGCGCCGATCCGCTCGATGCCCGGGCGCGCCCGGTAGACCAGTTGCAGGATCATTTCCGCCGCGAAATGGTGGCGCATCAGGCCGAGCCGGCGCGCGCCGTCGATCCAGATCGCCACGCCGTCGCCGGCGCGGAGCTGGTGATCGGGCGGCAGCGTGTAGACCAGGTCGAGCCCTTCCTTGTCGGCATGCAGCACGGGGTAGCCGCCGAGCGTGCCGGTGTCGCTCTCCTGCCCTCCCGAGAACGCGAAGAAGATGGTTTCCCTGACATGGACGCGCTGGCCGTCGACGGCGAGCACGGTGGTATCGAGGTGGGTCAGGTAGGGGTCGTCCCAGAAACGTTTACGGGTGGGCATGGCTGGCGCGGCGGCGGAGAGGCTGGATAAGGAGCCGTGAGATTAGCCGGGCCAAAACGCGTGGTCTTGTATATTCCTGCGGAAATCTTGCTTTCCGGATCGAGGCCGCTCACCCCCCGCCGCCCAGAAAACGCAGCAGCCAGAGCAGGAAGTGGAACACCAGCACCAGGAATTCCCAGAGGCGCTCGAGCAAATCCCACAAGCCGGTCCGCCAGGCCGCGGCCGCTGCGCCGGTCCACCATTCGTTCATCGAGTCTCCGTGCTGGCGCCCGGTCGGCGGGCGTGGTGCGGGGTATGGGAAGGGGCATCTTCGCATGGTTTGGTGGGGGGGCCGTGAGGGCGTGGAGGGTGTGATTCGGGGGCGGGCATTACACTTCTTGGTTTTCGCTGGATGCGAGGCACGGCTGACTTCTGCTTCGTGGCGAATGTGGGTACCGGCTATTTCGAGGACGCAGCGATCTATCCTTGAAAAGGAGGCCAGCCGGAACGTAGCAGGCCAGATCAACGACCGTCCTGCATGCGTAGTCGTCTGGATCGTGCCAGTGCGATGGGGCAATGCCGCCCATCGAGCGATGATCGACTATCCGGCATGTACCATGTGATGGTCCCTCCCGAAGGGCTCGAATATGCCAGCAATGTGCGTGCCGATTGCCTGGCAGGCTCCCACAATCAAGAAATGCAGAGCGAATGAACCTGACCAAGCCAACACTGGCGCTTCGTACCAGCCCAATCCAACCAGACAGCCGATCCGAGACGAAAGCCTCCCGGTCATACCATGCGATACAGGTGGCACTGGCGGCCCGCTGCGAACCCGAAGCTGATTTTCAGGTTCAAACGAGCCGCAAGCGCAGTCGGTCATTGCACAGGCAGAAAAACAAATCCGGCCCTGTGCGCCTTGTACTGCTGGCAGGATTGCTCGCTGCGTTAACAGCCATGGACACCGCTAGTGCAAGCCGTGTTTTTTCAATTCTTGGAAACTCCATCGTGGTATTCATTGATGGCACGCAAAAAACTTGCCCCCTCGACAAAATACCAACATCTGCAATTGAAAGCCACGACGAATCGGCATTGATCGTTTCCGAGCGCGGCTATGTGCCGATATCGAAAATCGAGGCATGCACCGAAGGCACCCCTCTTCATACCGAACAGATCCCAGCCGGTGTTGGCGTGTTATCCGACATCAACCTGTCCCAAGGGATATACGTCGCACTGGATTTTGTAAGTACTGCCCCCACCGCATACTTGGCAACAGTAGCAAAAGTCGGGAGCAGAAAGAATCTAGTCAGCATGGACGGCTCCTATATCGAGGGGAAAAATATTTCCTATTTGCAAAAGAGGGCCTTCACTTCCTCAGGCGACGCCGGTGCATCAATGATCTCGCCAGATGGTCGCTACATTGCCGTCGACGGGAATACAGATTGTGGGGAAGACGCGTACCCAGGAGTTTGGGATATAGAGAAAAAAACGCGGGTAATATCGAACGCGAAAAATTGCTCAGCGCTATTTCACATCAAAAGGTGAACGTGCAGAAACTTCAATACTGAACCATCGCATAACGAGTATTCTCAACTTCTCACAAAATCGAGAAACGTCCGTTTGGCTGCTCCGGTCTTGACCTTGGTCGCTGGGGGGGGCTCACGCCGATGTCGAACCTCGAGAATTCCAGGCCTGCTTTTAGCGCGTCGAACATGATCAAGCAAGCTGCCAAGCCGGCTGCAGCATGATTCTCCAACAGTGTTATGACGATGCCAACGACGCATTGACGAAACGCATCGACACTCGGCTTGCAACGCAACGTCCTGCTTTCTGCGCATCCATGCTGAAAAAATAAGTCGACAAATCTGCGCGACTAGCAGCGAGCAGCGTGAGCGATGCCGATACACGACCAGGATGGTTCAGCTCGGATTTGAAGCTGAAACTGCCGCAACAGCATCTCGGTATCGCCGATTTGATCGATCCTGCAAATAGCTCGCCGTCCTGCCCTCGCGACGCGACGTGATCTTCTCAGTTCATGCTGGCATGCTGCACTACAAAGCGCGCCGTTGCCCCAAACTGCCAGGAAACAAAAAAACGCCTCGACCCGGGTATCCGGAGTCGAGGCCAACCGCGTTTCGATAACACTCTTTGGGGAAAGAGTGCATGTCACTGTATGAATTTGCGGGCGCGGATGCAATTTCCGTGTCTTACCGGATCTTTCGCGATGTACAACCGGCCTTGGCGAAACCTGCGCACCCCAAGCCAGGCGGCGCTTGCGTCACGTTACAGCCGTAACAGGCCAACGCCCGCGAACGCCCCCCGAAAGCCGCCGCAGCCTTGTCGCGCCGGGCTCGGCCCGAAAGAACCGTAAGCCTGCCCCCTCAAGCCGCCCCGTCCAGCGCACTCGGGCTCGCGTCATGAAACAGCCGATAAACGAGCGTCCGCAACCATCGATGCCCCTCGTCGCGATGAAACCGTTCATGCCAGAACTGCGCGATATCGGTCGGCGCGATATCGAACGGCAGCGCCAGCGCGCGCACGTCCGGCCGGGTCAGCACCCGCGCCAACCTGCTCGGCACGCAGGCCACCAAATCGCTCGACGCCACGATCCGCTCGATCCCGAACGAATGCGCGAGCCGCAGCGCCACCCTTCTCGCCCTGCCGCCCGGCCCCGAGAGCGCGTCGAGCGCCGCCTCGAAGCGCGCATGGCTCCCCGCCGTCGGCGTGTAAACCACATGCTCCGCCGCGAAGAAGCGCTCCGCCGAGAGCCGCTCCCCGATCGCCGGATGATCATGCCGGACCAGCGCCACGTAGCTCTCGTGAAACAGCCGCTGCTGGTGAAAGTCGTCGTGCAGCCCCTGGAACATCCCGATCGCCAGGTCGATCTGCCCGAGCTTCATCATCTGCTGCGCATCGTCCAGCGAAGGGTCGCTGGTCACGATCCTCAGCCCCGGCGCCACCTCGCGCAGGTGCGCCACCAGCCGCGGCATGAAGATCGCCTGCCCCAGGTCGCTGACGTAGAGATGGAAGGTGCGATCGGCCGCCTCGGGCTCGAACGGCTTGCCGGCCTGCATCGCCAGCCGCAACGAAGCCAGCCCCGGATCCACCAGCGCCGCGATCTCGTCGGCGCGCGCCGTCGGCTGCATGCCCTCGGCCGTCTTCACGAACAGCACGTCGTCGAACAGCGTGCGCAGCCGCTTGAGCGCGTTGCTCACCGAAGGCTGGGTCAGGTGCAGCGCCTGCGCCGCGCGCGTGGTGCTGCGCGTGCGATACAGCACGTCGAACACGAGCAGCAGATTGAGATCGATATTGCGCAGCGCGGTGTCGTGCGTCATTGGCGTGGCGGGGAGGACGAGGGTCATTGATGCGCTGAATGCCGGCATTCAGACGATCAATTTAACAGAGCCCCCCGCGATCCCTAAGCTGGTATCGACCCGGGCCAGACGCCCCAACGGCGCGGCCCCCGTGGTTTACCCTCAACCCTCCCGGATCTCACATGGACAACAAGATTGCTCTCGAGGAACACTTCGCGTCGCCGGACACGATCGGCGATTCCGAACGCTTCTTCACCCACGACCTCTGGCAGGTGCGCCGCCGTCAGTTGCTCGACTTCCAGGAGGAGCGCATCGAGCGCATGGACGCCTGCGGGATCGGCTACGCGATCCTCTCGCTGAACGCGCCGGCCGTGCAGGCGATCACCGATCGCCAGCGCGCGATCGACGTGGCGCGCCGCGCCAACGACCTGCTCGCCGAACAGGTGGCGCGCCGCCCCGAGCGCTTCGGCGCCTTCGCCGCGCTGCCGCTGCAGGACCCGGAAGCGGCCGCGCGCGAGCTCGAGCGCGCGGTCGGCGAACTGGGCTTCCAGGGCGCGCTGGTCAACGGCTTCTCGCAGGTCGGCAGCGAGGACGATTCGACCTACTACGACCTGCCGCAATACTGGCCGTTCTGGGCCGAGGTCGAGCGGCTCGGCGTGCCCTTCTACCTGCATCCGCGCAATCCGCTGCCGAGCCAGCAGCGCTCGATCGAGGGCCATCCCTGGCTGATGGGCCCGGCCTGGGCCTTCTCGCCCGAAACCGGCGTGCATGCGCTGCGCCTGATCGGCAGCGGCCTGTTCGACGCGCATCCGAAGCTGCAGATCATCCTCGGCCACCTCGGCGAGCTGGTGCAGAACAACATCTGGCGCACCTCGCACTGGGCCTCGGCGAACGGCAAGAACCCGCTGGGCGTGAAGGCCACGCGGCCCTTCATCGACTACTTCCGCGAGAACTTCAACCTCACCACCAGCGGCAACTTCCGCACCATCGCGATGCGCAACGCGATGGACGAGATCGGCAGCGACCGCGTGCTGTTCTCCTCCGACTACCCGTTCGAGACCATGGAGGAAGCGGCGCAGTGGTTCGATCGCGCGGAAATCAACGACAACGACCGCCAGAAGATCGGCCGCGACAACGCGCGGCGCCTGTTCCGCCTCGACTGACACGCGCCCGGCGGCAACGCGCGCGGCACCGGCAGGCGCCGAGCCGCGCGCGCAACACAACGACAAGACAGACCAGGAGACATCCCCGTGCAACCCGCTCACGTTTTCGACGTGCAGCGCTGGCTCGACGCGCAGCGGTTTTCCCGCTTCCAGTTCGCGATCGCCACGCTGTGCTTCGCCGTCGTCGCGCTCGACGGCCTCGACACCGCCCTGATCGGCTTCGTGGTCCCCGCGCTGCGCGGCGACTGGCATCCCTCCACCACCGCCGTCACCCTGCTGGTCGCCTCGGGGCTGGCGGGCCTGGCGATCGGCGCGTTCTTCGCCGGCCCGCTCGGCGACCGGATCGGCCGCAAGCGCCTGCTGACCGGCTCGGTGCTCGGCTTCGGCCTGTTCAGCCTGCTCTCGGCGATCGCGCCGAACATCACGCTGCTGACGCTGTGCCGGCTGCTGACCGGCGTCGGCCTGGGCGCGGCGATGCCCAACGCGATCACCATGACCTCCGAGTACAGCCCGCGCAGCCGCCGCGCGCTGGTGGTCACCACCATGTTCTGCGGCTTCACCTTCGGCTCGGCCGCGGCGGGCTTCGTCGCCGCGCACGTGATCCCGCGCCACGGCTGGCACGCGATGTTCGTGATCGGCGGCGTGCTGCCGCTCGCGCTCGGGCTGCTGATGCTGGCGGCCCTGCCCGAGTCGATCCGCTTCCTGATCCATCGCCAGGCGCCGGCCGACACCATCGCCGCATTGCTGCGGCGCATCTCGCGCGAGGCGCCCGACGCCGGGCACCGCTTCGTGGTGGACGAACCCGCCGGGCTGGCCGGCCGCTCGCCGGTGGCGCAGTTGTTCGCGCCGGCGCTGAAGTTCGGCACGCTGGCGCTCTGGTGCGTGTTCTGGATGAACCTGCTGGTGGTCTACCTGGTCACCAACTGGCTGCCGAGCCTGTTCCGCGACGCCGGCTTCGACCTGGCCCAGGCCGCCGTCGTCACGGCGATGTTCCAGCTCGGCGGCACGGTGGGCTCGGTCCTGATCGGCCGCACCATGGACCGCCGCAACCCCTACGCGGTGCTGGTGGGCGCCTACGGCGCCGGCATCCTCTGCGTGCTGCTGGTGGCCTGGCGCTACCAGGAGCTGCTGTCGCTCTCGCTGGGCATCTTCGGGGTCGGCTTCGCGGTGGCGGGCTCGCAGACCGGCGCGAACGCGCTGGCCGCCGGCTTCTATCCCACCGGCAGCCGCGTCACCGGGGTGAGCTGGGCGCTCGGCGTCGGGCGGCTCGGCGCGATCGCCGGCTCCTTCATCGGCGCGCTGCTGATCGCCAGCGCGATCGGGCTGGCGAGCGTGTTCATGCTGCTGATCGTGCCGATCGCCTGCGCCGCCGCCGCGATCGGCGTGATGGGCCTGCACTACCTGCGCGCGCCGCGCATCGCCGAAGCCGTCGAATGACGGCACGCGGCGGCAGCCCGCCGCCGCGCCTTCCATAACAATCCAGGAGATCCCGATGGTTCCGTTCATCGGCCGCCCGCGCGCGGCCATTCCCTTCGCACTACTGATATCGTCGGCCTGCCCGGCGGCTTTCGCGCAGAGCAGCGTGACGCTGTACGGCAGCCTCGACGCCGGCGTCGCCCACGTCAACAACCGCGACGGGCATTCGCAGGTCGCCATGCTACAGGGCGTCGCGCAGCCGGATCGCTTCGGCCTGACCGGCACCGAGGCGCTCGGCGGCGGCTGGAGCGCGGTATTCCGCCTCGAGAACGGCTTCTTCACCAACAACGGCGCCCTCGCGCGCGCCAACACGCTGTTCAGCCGCCAGGCCTATGTCGGCCTCTCGTCCACCCGCTACGGCACGCTCACGCTCGGCGAGCAGAGCTCGTTCAACTACGACTGGGTCGCGCCGCTCGGCAACAACTTCCAGGGCAACAACCTGCTGGCCGCGCATCCGGGCAACCTGGACGGGCTGGTGGAAACCACCTCGGCGCAGGAAGCGAACCTGATCAAGTACCGCTCGGCGGTCTGGAACGGGCTGTCCTTCGGCCTGCTCTACGGGCTCGGCGGCGTGGCGGGCGATTTCTCCAACGGGCGCATCGCCGGCGGCGCGGCCAGCTATACCAACGGGCCGCTGGCGATCGCGGCGGCCTACGTGAACGAGCACAATCGCGCGCTCGGCCCCATGCTCGGCGATACCACCGCCGGGCTCGGCCTGAGCAGCTTCCAGGGCAAGCCGGCCCTGTCCTACGTGGCCGACAAGATCGAGAACACCGGCGTGGGCGCGCGCTACGACTTCGGCCGCCTGCGGCTGCACGCGGTGTTCACCTACGTGCGGATCGTCTCGGGTTCGTTCGCCGACAGCTACCGCACCTGGGAAACCGGCGCGACCTGGCTCAGCACGCCGGCCAATGCGATCGTCGGCGGCATCGCGGCCACCGGCTTCATCGGCCGGCACTACCTGACGGCCACGCTGGGCGACGTCTACTCGCTGTCGAAGTCGACCCAGGTCTATCTGCAGGCGGTCGCGCAGCAGGCCACCGGCACGACCGATGCGCGCGCATCGATCTTCTCGGTCGGCGCCTCGGGCACGCCGCGCCAGTTGGCCTTCGTCACCGGCATCCATCACCTGTTCTGAAGCGGGCGGGCGTCGTGCCGGGCAGGAAGCCGTCCGGCACGACGCAGCGACTTCATTGGACCGAGTCTCGCACCTCGAGCGTGCTCATGTCGACGACGAAGCGATAATGCACGTCGCCCTTTTCCATCCTCACGAACGCCTCGTTGATCTGTTGAATGGGAATGATCTCGCACTCCGGGAGGATGTTTTTCTTCCCACAGAGATCCAGCATCTCCTGGGTCTCCTTGATGCCGCCGACCGCGGAGCCCGCAATTCGCCGGCGCCCCATGATGACCGGCGTGTTGTCGTAGGCGGGCGTGGTGCTCAATGCGCCCACCACCACGATGGTGCCGTCGATGTCGAGCAAGTCGATATACGGCGCAAGATCGTGCTCGTAGGGAATGGTGTCGATGATGAGGTCGCATGAGAACGCGGCGGCCACCATCTGGTCCTGGTCGGTGGAGATCAGGACGCGATCGGCGCCGAGCTTCAACGCATCCGTGCTTTTTCCCGGCGAGCGCGAGATCACCGTCACGTCGGCCCCGAGCGCGGCCGCGAACTTGACGGCAAGATGACCCAGCCCACCGAGCCCGACCACCGCCACGCGGCTGCCGGGCCCGACGTTCCAGGTTCGCAGCGGCGAATAGGTGGTGATCCCGGCGCAGAGCAGAGGGCCGACTCGCGACGGATCGAGATTCTCCGGAACCCGCAGCACCATCTCCTCCCGCACCACGATGTTGTTCGAGAAGCCGCCGAGCGTCATGCCTCCCGAAATCCTGTCTCGACCGTTGTAGGTGGGCGTCACGCCCTCGCGGCAATAGACCTCGAGATCCTTGCGGCACATGTCGCAATGCTGGCAACTGTCCACCAAGGTGCCTACGGCGACCAGGTCGCCGGGTCCGAACCTGGTGACATCCGAGCCGACCTCGCGTACCCGCCCGACGATTTCGTGGCCGGGAACGAGCGGATAAGCGGACACGTTCCAGTCGTTGCGTGAGAAATGCAGATCCGTATGGCAGACGCCGCAATAGAGGATGTCGATTGCAACGTCGCCTTCGCGGGTCTCGCGGCGCTCGAACGAATACTCGGCGAGCGCGCTGTGCGCGTCCTGGGCGGCATAGGCGTAAGTCGTCATGGGTTTGCTTGTTTCCTCGGAAGGGATTCGGGTTCGGTACGTCGACGCTGGCTAGTGTCCCAAGCCAGCCATTCCACGATAAGATGGGATAAATGGGATGATCTTATGAGTGTGGCTCAGCAATGCGAAGAGAAGATCTCGCCGACTTGATGGCATTCGCGGTGATCGCGGAGGAAGGGAGTTTCACGCGCGCCGCGGTGCGCCTGGGTCTGTCCAGCTCGGCGCTGAGCCATGCGATCCGGCTCCTGGAGCAACGCCTCGGCGTGCGGCTCCTGAACCGGACCACGCGAAGCGTCGCCCCCACGTCCGCCGGCCAACGCCTGCTGGTCCAGCTGAAGCCCTCGCTGGCGCAGATCGAGGACGGCCTGGCCTGCCTGGCGGAGGAACGGGAGGATCCGTCGGGCGTGGTTCGAATCAATACGCATCGCAGCGCAGCGCTGCTGCACGTGCTTCCCGCACTTGCCGAACTCGGCGCGAGCTTTCCGAATCTGGTCCTGGACATCACGGTCGATGACAGCGACGTCGATATCGTCGCGAAGGGGTTCGACGCCGGCATTCGTCACGGAGAACACGTCGCGCGAGACATGGTCGCCGTCAGGATCAGCCCTGAATTCAGGACGGCGGTGGTCGCCACGCCCGGTTACTTCGAACGCACGCCGCGGATCCGGCTCCCTTCGGACCTGCAGCAGCATCGCTGCCTGGTATGGCGCTACCCGACATCAGGCGAGCTGTTGAAATGGGAGTTCCAGAAGAACGGTCGAAGGCATCGCGTGGTGGTGGAGCCGAGCTTCATCACCAACGACATCGACGTGCTGATCAAGGCTGCCCTCACGGGCTCGGGGCTCGCCTATCTATTGAAGGAGCAGGTTGCCGACCAGCTCGCCGAAGGAAGTCTCGTCGAGGTGCTGGAGCCCTGGCATGTGCTTCACGAGGCCTGCTATTTGTACTACCCCAACCGGCGGCAGCTTCGCCCGGTGCTGCGTGTCCTGATCGACGCAATCCGCTTCGACAACTAGATCGCGCGATCGCCGGCGCCGGGCCGGAAGCCGCTCGGCACGGCACCGCCGCCCCGCCTCAATGCTCGGCGCCGGGCCCCACCTCGAAGGCATTCGCCACCGCGCGCACCGCGTTCGCGTAAAGCAGCACGTCCACGCCAACCGCCACGAACAGGCAGCCCAGCGAGAGATAGTGGCGCGCCAGCGCCGCATCGTCGGTCAGCGTGCCGGCCGCCTTGCCGGCGCGGATGATGCGCGCGATGGCGTCGTCGATCGCGAACTGCACGTCGGCGTGCCGCGCGTTGCCGCGGTGGCCC
Source organism: Burkholderia sp. Ax-1720 (assembly GCF_011753035.1). Taxonomy (NCBI): domain Bacteria; kingdom Pseudomonadati; phylum Pseudomonadota; class Betaproteobacteria; order Burkholderiales; family Burkholderiaceae; genus Burkholderia; species Burkholderia sp. Ax-1720. Next base: position 23,213 of record NZ_VWWK01000074.1, read on the forward strand.
ATCGAGGCGGCCAGGTCGGCCGGGCCGATGAACACGCCATCCACGCCGTCCACCGCGCAGATCTCGTCGAGGTTGCGCAGCGCGGTCGCGCTTTCGGCCTGCACCAGCAGGCAGACCTCCTCGTCGGCCAGGTCGAGATAGTCGGCACGCTGGTTCCAGCGCGAGGCGCGCGCCACCGCGCTGCCCACCCCGCGCACGCCGCGCGGCGGGTAGCGCACCGCGGCCACCAGTTCGCGCGCCTGCTCGGCGGTCTCGACCATCGGCACCAGCAGCGTGCGCGCGCCGGCGTCCAGCAACTGCTTGATCAGCGCGGTACTGCCCTCCACCGGCCGCACCACCGCCTCGGCCCGATACGGCGCCACGGCCTGCAGTTGCGCCACGATGCTGCGCACGTCGTTCGGCGCATGCTCGCCGTCGATCAGCAGCCAGTCGAAACCGGCCGTGGCGGTGATCTCGGCCAGGTAGGGCTCGGCCATCGATACCCAGAAGCCGACCTGCCGGCGTCGCGCCGCGAGCGCGGCCTTGAAGCGGTTCAATCCATAAGGGGAACTGGCGGTCATCGGTGAAGGTTCCTCGTCGTGCGTGGTTCGATCGGAAGCATCGCGGCGCCCTGCCCGGCATCGCCGCGCCCCCGCCATGATCGCATCGGTCGCGCGAATACGCCGCGAACCGGGCCTCGGCGCAGCCCATCCCCGCCCGCTTCCCGCCATCCCGATTGCCGACTTTGCACCCGCCCATTGTTCTGACGATTGACAAGCTGCCCGCCAATCCCCGGCGACTTTCATAAATCTTTTTCGGTTTTCCCGGTTTTTTGGCATGGCCTCGAATCCCTTGAGTAGCGGGGTCTTTGCGGTCCTTTTCAAAGGATCGAAATCAATCCTTTCATGCATTTCCCGGATTGCGTTCCGGCCCCGGAATAGCGCGCCGTTTCGCCGGACAAGATTCGAGCTTCAACCATTAAGAAATGTTAAACGCCGCCGTTACCCGGATCAGTAGCTCGCGTCGCTGGCGTCAGCGCGGCGCGAGGAGATACGGACTGGTTTCCATCAAGGCGATGGCGGCAGGCGCGACCGGGGTGTCGTGCCGTCTCGTCGGAAACCGGCCGCCCTGACCGCGGGATTGCGGTTGCGAGATAAAAGAACGAGTGATTCCATGAAGATCGAGCGTTTCCACCCTGCCCAGCTTCGCCCGGGCCAGATCCGTACCCTGGCCTCCGTCGTGTCGATGACGCTGATCGCGTCCGTGATTGCCGGCTGCGGCGGTGGCGGCGGCGGTGATTCGCCCAGCCCGGCGGCGGGCGCCGCGGCCAGCACCAGCAGCGGCACCACCACCACCTCGTCCAGCTCGGGCACCGGCGCTTCCGGCAGCACCTCGCAGATGTGCACCACCACGCTGGCGGCCTCGCAAGGCAATGCCGCCGCGACCAACACCTCGACCAGCACCTCCTCCGGCAACTCGACGGGCACCCCCACCAGCAACGCACCGAGCACGTTGAGCCCGTTCGACGCGCCGGTCGACCACCTGATCGTCAAGCTCGCGCCGGCCACCTCCGCCAGCAGCGCCAACGGCGCGCGCGTGATGGCCGCCGCCGCGCCGGACAGCACCCGCATCAGCAACCTGATCGGCCGCGTGCTGACACAATGGAACAGCCAGCGCTCGCAGGCCCGCATCATGGCCGCCTCCTCGGGCAACGGCGGCTCGCTGCCGAGCTTCGACAACGTGCAGTTCGAACGCACCATGTCGGACGGCTCGGCGGTGGTTTCGCTGGGCAAGCGCGTGGCGGCCACGGACGCGGCCACGCTGGCGCAGAGCTTCGCGGCCGACAGCGACGTGGCCTACGCGGAACCGGATCGACGCCTGTTCGCCAGCGACCTGGCGCCCGTCACGCCGTCCGATCCGATGTACTCGCAGCAGTGGAACGACTTCAATACGGCGATCGGCGTGAACATGCCGGCCGCCTGGGCCCTCACCACCGGCGCCTCGAACCTCGTCACGGCGGTGATCGATACCGGCTACCGCCCGCATGCCGACATCGTCGGCAACCTGGTGGCGGGTTACGACTTCATCAGCGACGTCAACACCGGCAACAACGGCCACGGCCGCAGCGCCGATGCGACCGACCCGGGCGACTGGGTCACCCAGTCCGAGCTGAGCGACACCAGCAGCCCGTTCTACAACTGCGCGAGCGCGCCCAGCAACAGCAGCTGGCACGGCACGCAGGTGGCCGGCCTGATCGGCGCGACCGCCAACAACGGCACCGGTATCGCCGGCGCCAACTGGTTCGGCAAGATCCAGCCGGTGCGCGCCCTCGGCAAGTGCGGCGGCACCACCAGCGACATCGCCGACGCGATGCGCTGGGCGGCCGGCATCTCGATCCCGGGCGTGCCCGACAATGCCACGCCGGCCAAGGTCATCAACCTGAGCCTGGGCGGCAACGGCCCCTGCGGCAGCACCTTCCAGTCGGCGGTCAACGACGTGATCGCGCGCGGCGTGACGGTGGTGGTGGCCGCCGGCAACGACGGCCTGGCCAACGCGCAGGACCGTCCCGCCAACTGCACCGGCGTGGTGGCCGTGGGCGCCACCGACAGCACCGGCAAGCGCGCCTGGTACAGCAACTTCAGCAGCGAGATCACGCTGAGCGCGCCGGGCTCGAACATCCTGTCGACCAGCAACACCGGCACCACCTCGCCGGGCAGCGACACCTACCAGCTCAACAGCGGCACCAGCCTGGCCGCGCCGCAGGTGGCCGGCGTGGTCTCGCTGATGCTCACGCGCAACCCGAACCTGACGCCCGCGCAGATCTCGCAGAAGCTCGCGGCCACCGCGCGCCCGTCGCAGATCGCGGCCACCACCGCCTCCTCGTGCACGGCGATGGCGCCGGGCGCGGGCCTGATGGATGCCGGCGCGGCGGTTGCGTCCGCAACCAACTGAGGCAAGCACGCCAGCTGAGTCCTCCAGGCGGTAACGATCCCTGTCACGGCATCGCGGTTCGATGCCGATCCCGCGATGCCCGCGTCACGCTCCTGCGTTGCGCGGGCGTTGCTTTTTCGGGCTCTCGCCCTGCAACGCGCCGAGCCGCTTCATGACACGCCTGTGACACCGACCGCCTCGCGGCCTCGGTGAATTCCCGCATCCTCGCGCCCTCGTCGCCCCGCCGCATCGCTCGCTCCCCCGCAATCCCCCCGATGTCATCGGTCTGCCATCTGGCGCCGATAGAGTCCGGCCTAGACCAGCAAGCACACCCAACCCCACGCCTTTATGCCGAGTTCAGCGCGCGCGTCCCAGTCCGTCCATGCCATCACCAGCCGCGTGTTGACGACGAGCCTCGTCGTCAACCTGGTGCTGATGATCGCGCAGGCCGGCGCCGCCTACGCCGCGCACTCGTCGGGGATCCTGGCCGACACGATCCACGCGGCGATCGACCTGCTGGCCGACGCGCTGCTGCTGCTGGCCTGCCGTCTCGACGCGAAGCTGCCGCCCGAGCAGCGGCCGACCTACGAGCCGGTCGCGCTGTTCGGCCTGGGCGCGCTGCTGCTCGCCACCGGCGCCCAGATGATCTGGCACGCCGCCACCAGCCTCGACGCCCCCGCCGACGTCTCGCCTAACGCGCTGTCCTTCGCGGTGCTGGCCGTCGCGCTCGCCGGCAAGGGCGGGCTTTCGCAATGGATGCTCAAGCGCGCCCGAGCGATCGGCGGTGCCGCGCTGATCGAGGCCAGCGCCTGCCATCTGCGCGCCGACGCGCTGACCCTGCTGCTGGCCACGCTGGCCCTGGCCGGCGCGCGGGCCGGCCTGCCGCGCCTGGACGAGCTGGCCGCCACCCTGATCGGCGTGATGATCCTGCGCACCGGCTACGGCTTCGCCAAGCGCGGCTACCAGATGCGCGCCGCCCACGCGGGCTGGGGCGGCCGCGCGGCCCCGCCGCGTTGATCGGGCGAGACTCGCCTGCCGCTTGCATTGCCTCGTCGCATTCCGCGATCGACCGCCGGCCCTCCCCGTTTCACGACAAATTGCCTGCCAAGGCTTGACGCTGCGTAAGCGGGCCGATTACCATCGCCCCGTCCTCACGACCGGAGCGTTTCCGTGAACCCTGATGCGAGTAGTCATAGTCGGTCCTCGACCGGCTTCCCCATCGCCTGAGGCATACCCACGGAGTTCGTCTCCCGCCGTATCCCGGGCCTCGGGATGCGGCGTTCTTCGGGCCAAGCCGGCCTGATTTCCCCGCTTTTTCCAGATCGCGCATGATGCCGCCGAGCCTTCGGCCCGGCACGCAGTCGCTCGTCCTCGCCACCGCCGGCCACCATGGCATGCCGCTGGCGCGTGTCGCGCGGCGCCGGCACGCCGACAAGCACATGGCAAGCCGCCCTTCGGCGGCGTGAACCTCGATCCCGCCCATGGCAGGGCACGCGCCCTGCCCCAATCGACAGGAGTCCAGATGGATAGCGACAGTAGCCCCGGTGGTCCATTACGGCCCGCCGGCGCGTCGATGCCGATCCTCCTCGCGATGGCGCCGGCCGTCGCGCCGGCGGGCCGCCCCGAATTCCGATCCAAGCAGCCGAACGCGCAGGACGCGACGCGGCGGGGAGCCTGCGCGCGCTGATCGCCGCGCCCGACGCTCGCCGCGCGCCGTCGTGCGCGGCATCAGGAGCGTTAGATGACACTCAGATTCCTTCGCCGCAACCGCCAGCGCGGTTTCGTCCAGCCCGGCGCGCGCGAGCGCGCCGCTTCCCCGGCCACCGCGCCGATCGTCGCCGAGGCGAACCGTTCGCTCGAGGACGTGCTCGCCCGCCTGCATACCGGCACGCGCGGCCTGACCTTCTCGCAAGCCGAGGACCGCCTGGCCCAGCACGGCGCCAACGAGATCGCGCACGATCGCCCGCCGCACTGGCTGCGCCAGTTGCTGCATGCGTTCCACAATCCCTTCGTCTACGTGCTGCTGGTGCTGGCCGCGATCAGCTTCTGCACCGACGTCTGGTTCGCCGCGCCCGAGGATCGCGACTATGTCGGCATGACGATCCTGCTGAGCATGGTCACCATCAGCGCGGTGCTGCGCTTCGTGCAGGAATTCCGCTCGCTGCGCGCCGCCGATCGTCTCAAGGCGCTGGTGCGCACCACCACCATGGTCCGGCGCCGGCCCACCGCGAGCACCGAGCCGATGCTGCGCGAGATCCCGATCCGCGAGGTGGTGCCCGGCGACATCGTGCAGTTGTCGGCCGGCGACATGGTGCCGGCCGACGTGCGCCTGCTCGCCTCGCGCGACCTCTTCATCAGCCAGGCCGCGCTGACCGGCGAGGCGCTGCCGGTGGAGAAATACGACACGCTCGGCGCGGTGGCCGGCAAGTCGGCGCAGGCGCCGGCAGCCGAGGCGGCCGGTGATGCTGTCGATACGGGCAACGCAGGCAGCACCGATGCCGGCTCCCCGCTCGACCTCGCCAACGTCTGCTTCATGGGCACCAACGTGGTGAGCGGTACCGCCACCGCGCTGGTGATCGCCACCGGCGAGCGCACCGTGTTCGGCGCGCTGGCGAAGAACGTGACGGGCCGCCGCCGCGTGGAAACCAGCTTCGATCGCGGCGTGGCCAGCGTCAGCGCGCTGCTGATCCGCTTCATGCTGGTGATGGTGCCGGTGGTGTTCGTGATCAACGGCCTGACCAAGGGCGACTGGCTCGGCGCGATGACCTTCGCGCTGGCGGTGGCGGTGGGCCTCACGCCCGAGATGCTGCCGATGATCGTCAGCACCAACCTCGCGCGCGGCGCGATCGCGATGGCGCGCCGCAAGGTGGTGGTCAAGCGCCTGAACGCGGTGCAGAACTTCGGCGCGATGGACGTGCTCTGCACCGACAAGACCGGCACGCTCACCCAGGACGACATCCTGCTGGAGCACCACCTCGACCTGCGCGGCCAGCGCGACGACGAGGTGCTACGCCTGGCCTGGCTCAACAGCGTGCACCAGAGCGGCCAGAAGAACCTGATCGACATCGCGATCGTGACGCGCGCCGATGCGCTCGGCGATCGCGCCAAGCCCTTCGGCTATCGCAAGATCGACGAGCTGCCCTTCGATTTCGTGCGGCGCCGGCTGTCGGTGGTGGTGGGCGACGCGCATGGCGCGCACCTGCTGATCTGCAAGGGCGCGGTCGACGAGATGCTGGCGGTGTCGACACGCTTCCAGGACGAGCATGGCCTGCCGCAGCCGCTCGACGCCGCCACCCGCGAGCGCCTGGTCGCGCAGGCCAATGCCTACAGCGAGGACGGCTTTCGCGTGCTGCTGATCGCCACCCGCACGATCGCCGCGGCCGAGGCGCGCGAGCAATACCGCGGCAGCGACGAGCACGATCTGGTGGTACGCGGCTTCCTGACCTTCCTCGATCCGCCCAAGGATTCGGCCGCGCCGGCGCTGGCCGCGCTGCGCGAGAACGGCGTGGCCGTGAAGGTACTCACCGGCGACCATCCCACCGTCACGCTGAAGGTCTGCCGCCAGGTCGGGCTGGCGACCGGCGTGCCGCTGCTGGGCGCGCAGATCGACGCGCTCGACGACGCGGCGCTGGCCGAGGCGGTGGAGCGCACCACCGTGTTCGCCAAGCTCACGCCGATGCAGAAGTCGCGCATCGTCACCACGCTGCAGGCCAACGGCCACACGGTCGGCTTCCTCGGCGACGGCATCAACGACGCCCCCGCGCTGCGCGACGCCGACGTGGGCATCTCGGTGGACAGCGGCGCCGACATCGCCAAGGAAACCGCCGACATCATCCTGCTCGAGAAGAGCCTGATGGTGCTGGAGGCCGGCGTCGTGAAGGGCCGCGAGACCTTCGGCAATATCCTCAAGTACCTGAACATGACGGCCAGCTCGAACTTCGGCAACGTGTTCTCGGTGCTGATCGCGAGCGCCTTCCTGCCCTGGGAGCCGATGCTGGCCACCCAGTTGCTGGTGCTGAACCTGATCTACGACACCTCGCAACTGCTGCTGCCCTGGGACCGCATGGACCCGGAGTTCCTGAAGAAGCCGCGCAAGTGGGAAGCCGGCAACATCGGCCGCTTCATGCTGTGGATCGGGCCCACCTCGTCGGTGTTCGACGTCAGCACCTACCTGCTGATGTGGTTCGTGTTCGGCGCGGGCGCGCTGTATCACGCGCAAGGCGGCGCCGCCGGCCAGGTGGTGATGAACTCGGGCTGGTTCATCGAGAGCCTGGTCTCGCAGACGCTGGTGGTGCACCTGCTGCGCACCCGCCGGATCCCGTTCCTGCAGAGCACGGCCGCGCTGCCGGTGCTGCTCTCGACCGTCACCGCGATCGCGCTGGGCTGCTGGCTGCCGTTCTCGCCGTTCGCGAACGCGCTGGGCTTCGTGCGGCTGCCCGGCAGCTACTGGCTGTGGCTCGCGGCCACCATGCTCGGGTATATCGTGCTGGCGCAGACCGTCAAGACGATCTACGTGCGGCGCTATCGCGAGTGGTTCTGAGCGCGACGCGCCCGGCGGCCGCTTCAGGGCTGCGCTTGCGGATGGCGTTCGCGCCATGCCGCGAGCGCGGCCTTGTACTCTTCGAGCGCGGTGTCGTAGAGATCGAACACGCAGGGCGAGCAGCCGGATTGGCAGCAATCCTCGAGCTCGGGCGGCACGGGCGCCTCGGGGCGCGGATCGTCGGCGGGCTCGGTGGCGGAACTGGACGGGGAGATTGGCGACTTCGACACGGCGGCTGGGCTGGCTGGGAATCGTAACGAGCCGCCAGTATAGGCCGATCGCCCCGGGGCCGTGCCCGGCCCCGAGGCTTCATCAGCGGCGACCGCCCTGCTTCGCCGCCGCGTCCTGCGGTTCCACCACCCGGCGCGGATCGAGATCGAGATTCGTCATCAGGCTCTTGACGGTGCGGATCACCTGCCCTGGCGTGATCAGGCGCGAACATTCGAACTGGCGATCCGTGCCGGCATGGCGCGGACACCAGGCGAAGTCGCGATGGTCGAACTCCACCGAGGTATCGTTCCAGCAGCTATTGCAGACGTGGTAGTTGATCACGCGCCACGGCGTCTCGAACTCGTTGAGCGGATGCGTGAAGCCGCTGATCATCACCACCGGCTTGCCCAGCGCCCAGGCCAGCCACGACAGCCCGCTCGACAGCCCGATGAAGAAATCGGCATGCAGCAGCAGGCTGGCGCGCTGCTGCAGCGGCAGGTCGCCGGTGAAATCCTCGCTGCCGTAGGGGATCAGGTTCCACATCAGCTTCTCGCCGTGCGCCGGCTGCTTGTCGATGCAGAGCACGCGGTAGCCGCTCGCCTTCAGGAACTTCACCAGCTCGTACCAGCCGGTCGGGTGGTTCCAGTACTTGCATTGCGAGGAGGACTGCGCGGCGATCACCACGTAGGGCTCGGCGATCAGGCGCGTGGTGTCGCGCACGGCGATGCGCGGCCGGCGCTCGACGGCCATCAGCCCGAGCAGGTAGGGAATGGTCTTCTGCAGGCCGCTGACGCGGAAGTCGGTCGGCTGGTGGGTGCGGTCGTCGCAGGGGAAGAAGATGCCGAGGTAGTAGCTCGCGTAGGCGCCGGCCAGCGCCTTCGCTTCCTCGTCGGGACGCACGTAGTCGAGCTCCGGATAGGCGTCCTCGAACAGCGACCAGAGCGCCTCGCCCATCGAGACCGACACACGGCAGTCGTGCACGCGGCGGAATTCGTCGACGTAGGGGAACCAGGCCAGGATGTCGCCGAGCGTGCCTACCGGCAGGCGCATGTAGACGCGCTGGCCGCAAGCGTCGTAGTCATGCTCGAACACCAGTTCCTCGTCGCGCAGCACCTCGATGCGAAAGCGCACGAAATATTTCTTCGTGCTGCTGACCACCCCGTCGTCCACCAGCTCGTCGAACAGCACCACGTCGGCGTCCAGGTCGAGCAGGCGCACCCGCCACGGCCCCGCCGGCACCTGCACGCGGCAGCCGTAGTTGAAGTCGTAGCGGATCCCGTGCGGCCCTTCGAGCACCGGCGCGCCCGGATCGACGATCGCCGCCGGGCCGCCCTCGAATACCGGCTCGGGCGGCGCATCGGCGGTGCCGGCCGGGCCGCGCGCCTCGACCGGAGTCGCCGCGGGGCCGACCGGCACGGCCACCACCG
>NZ_VWWK01000075.1:0-30698 GCF_011753035.1 Burkholderia sp. Ax-1720
GGCCGCGGTTGCCGCGACCGCAAGCGGCGCGACCGGCGCCGCGGTCGCCGGTGCGGCCGCGCCGAGCGAGCCGCATCGCGTGGTCGTGATCGGCGGGGCGCTGGCCGAGATCGTCTACGCGCTCGGCCGTGCCGACCGGCTGGTCGGCACCGACACCACCTGCACCTTCCCGGCGCCGGCGCGCGCGCTGCCCAAGATCGGCTACCAGCGCTCGCTGTCGGCCGAGAGCCTGCTCGCGCTGCGTCCCGACCTGGTGCTGGCCTCGGCCGAGGCGGGGCCGACCTCGGCGCTGGACCAGGTGCGTCGCACCGGCATCGACGTCGACCTGTTCGCCGAGCATCACGACGTGGGCTCGGTGCGCGACAAGATCGACGGCATCGCGCGCGTGCTCGGCGCCGAGGCGGCGGGCCGCGAGCAACTGGCGCGCTTCGATCGCGACTGGGCGCAGGCGATCTCGGGCGCCAAGCCGGCGCCGCGCCGCGTGCTGTTCGTGATGGACCCGGCCGGGCGCCAGCCGATGGTGGCCGGGCAGCGCACCGCCGCCGACGCGATGCTGCGTTATGCCGGCTTCACGAATGCGATCGAGGGCGTGGAGGGCTACAAGATGCTGAGCTCGGAGGCGCTGGTGGCGGCGCAGCCCGAGGTGGTGCTGACCACCGACGACACGCTGCGCGCGGCGGGCGGCGCGCAGGCGCTGCTGTCATCGGCGGGTTTTTCGCTGACGCCGGCGGGCCGCGCCTCGCGCGTGGTCGCGCTCGATGCGCTGTTCCTGCTCGGCTTCGGGCCGCGCCTGCCGCAGGCGGTGACGGCCTTGCGCCAGAAATTGGTCGCGGCCTGAGCGATTCGACCGGCGGGCTTGGCGAGCCGGCCGTGTCAGGGAGCTCGACGGGAAGGGCCGATGCGGCGCGGCGAAACCGGATGTGATCGAAGGAGAAACGATCTCGGCCGGGCGCCTCGGCGGCCCGGCCGCGACCGGATTCAGGCGTCGGCCGCGATCACGGCGCGATTGCGACCGCCGCGCTTGGCCTGGTAGAGCGCCGCGTCGGCGGTCTCGATCAGCGAGGTGGTCGAGCCTTCTGGCGAGGCGATCACGCAGGCCCCGCCGATGCTGACGGTGACCACGCCGCCTTCGACGCCGCCCGCGTGCGGCACCTGCAGGGCGGCCACCTCGAGGCGGATCTTCTCGGCGACCAGCCGGGCGCCGCCCGCCGGCGTGCCCGGCAGCACCACGCCGAACTCCTCGCCGCCGAAACGCGCGGCCAGGTCGCCCGGGCGGCTCATGCAGCGCTGCAGCGCGGCGCCCACCTGGCGCAGCACGTCGTCGCCGGCGACATGGCCGTAGGTGTCGTTGTATTGCTTGAAGCGGTCCACGTCGATCATCAGCATCGACAGCTCGGATTGCTCGCGCTGGCTCTTGCGCCATTCGCCGTCGAGGTAGGCGTCGAGATAGCGTCGGTTCGGCAGCGCGGTGAGCCCGTCCGACTGCGAGAGCCGCTCGAGTTCGCGATTGGCGGCCAGCAGCTCGTGCTGCGACTGCCGCAGCGCGCGGTAGGCGGTGTTCAGCTGCAGCAGGTTCACATAGGCGCGCGAGTGATAGCGGATCCGCGCCACCAGCTCGACGCGGTCGGGCAGCTTGATCAGGTAGTCGTTGGCGCCGGCCTCGAAGGCGGCCTGCTTGATGCGCGGCTCCTCCTTGGTCGACAGCACGATGATCGGCACGTCGCGCAGCTCGGGCGTGCGCCGGTAGTGCTGGACCAGGGTCAGCCCGTCGATGTCGGGCATCACCAGGTCCTGCAGGATCAGCGTCGGATGCGTCTCGCGGGCGATCTCCAGCGCCTGCGCGGCGTGCTGGCAGTAGCGCAGCTCGATGCCGTCCTCGCCGGCCAGGGCCTGGCGCACCGCCTCGCGCACGATCGGCTGGTCGTCCACCAGCAGCACCACGGCCGTGCCGGTGGCGCCGGCAGCCGTGGGCAGCGCCAGCCGGGCTGCCTCGAGCGCGGCATCGGCGCCTTGCTGGGCGGTTTCCGGTGGGGCGGGCCGCGGGTTCGGCGCGCCGGCCGGGTCGAATTCCATGCGTGGTTCCTTCTGAAAGCGGGAAGTCCGCCGGCTCCAGCGGCGGGCGTGTCGGCGGGGCGGCCTCGCCTGCCGCGTGCCGGCCGCTCCTGGCACGGAGGCGGGCGGGACGGGCGAGGCGGGACAAGCGGCCGATAAGCTTTGGATCGATTCTGGATAAGCTGCCGGGTGCCGCGCCGACCACGAGACTTGTCCTCGTTCACGGCCGATCGTTCCCAGACACGCCACGCGCTTGTTCGATCCCTGGCGCGTTGATCCGGCTGCGGAAATCGGGCTTGTCCACAGCCGGGTCGGGTCATTGCCAACCAACCCTATTTACCTATAAGGGTTTTCCTCACGACCGGGAATGAATTGTAGGCCGGCGGGAAAAAGCGCGCACCGTTTTCGCGGCGCGCGCCGCGCGCTCAGACGGCGCAGCGCGCGAGGTGATAGCGCAGGGTGGTTTCATCGGGTTCGCCCTCGCCGCTGCTGGGCGGATAGACGGCGATGGTGGTGCCGGCCGCCGCGTTCTGCTCCAGCGTGATGCGCCAGTCCTCGTCGGTCGAGCGCGGGCCGACCAGCAGCGTCGCGGCGCTGCCCTGCTGCTGGACGCGCGTGCCGGACATGCGCCCCGACAGGCAGCGCTCGATCTGCGGGGCCGTCAGGCCGGACGAGACGTAGATCATCGCGCCGGGCGGCGCGCCGATCGCGGCGGCCTGCGACTGGGCCAGCGGGCGCGGGCCGTTGCTGCTGCCGCAGCCGGCGATGGTGGCCACGGCGGCGGCCGCGAGCAGCAGGCGGGCGATCAGGGAATTCGGTGCATTCATCGATTCGGGGTTCTCGGATACGGGTTCGATCACGGTATCGCCCGGCGGCGCCGGCGACGGTCGAAGCTGGCGATCGATCCGGCGGCGAGGCGAAACATGTCGGGGCAGGCTAACAAGCGTGCCGGGTCGAGGATGTTAAAAATTGTTTTTCGGGCCGCTCTCGCGTAGGATGCGCGACTTTGTTGGCCGGCCGTAAGATGGCCGGTGCACCGGCTCGGTCCGGTGCGGCGCGGGGCGGCGGGGAAATCCGTCCCGGTGCGTTTCACCTGCGTTGACGAATCATTCACATCGTTTACGGCTTGGCATTCCCTTATGCGCGCGTATCTCATATTGCGAATGCATTTCGGCATGCCTATCGTTCGAGGATGGCAAGGCCGGAGTCGGGGAAAATCATTCGGGACAACCGACTATATGAACCGGCTTTTCCTATGGCGTGACAGATTCGGCGCGGGTGCCCGCGCGGGCCACAACAAGATTTGCAACGGAGACGAACCATCATGAGCAGTGTCATCGAGCCCGCAAGCCGCGCGGGCAATCCGTCCTTCCTGTCCAAGGAAGCGACGATCGCCCGTCCGGGCTTCTCGCGCTGGATGGTGCCGCCGGCGGCACTCGCCGTGCACCTCTGTATCGGCCAGGCCTACGCGTTTTCCGTGTTCAACGGGCCGCTCACCAAGGTGATCGGCATCAGCGCCTCGGCGCCCGGCGACTGGTCGCTGACCACGCTCGGCTGGATCTTCTCGCTGGCGATCGTGTTCCTGGGCCTGTCGGCGGCGTTCGCCGGCAAGTGGCTGGAACGCGTCGGCCCGCGCCGCACCATGCTGACGGCGGCCTGCTGCTTCGGCGGCGGTTTCATCGTCTCGGCGATCGGCGTGTGGACCCACCAGATCTGGCTGCTCTACCTCGGTTACGGCGTGATCGGCGGGATCGGCCTGGGCCTGGGCTACGTGTCCCCGGTCTCGACCCTGATCCGCTGGTTCCCGGACCGCCGCGGCATGGCCACCGGCATGGCGATCATGGGCTTCGGCGGCGGCGCGATGATCGCCGCGCCGCTGTCGGTGGCGCTGATGAACCACTTCAAGAGCGCCACCAGCATCGGCGTGGCCGAGACCTTCGTGGTGCTCGGCATCGCCTACTTCATCTCGATGACGATCGGCGCCTTCGCGATCCGCGTGCCGGCGCCGGGCTGGAAGCCGGCCGGCTGGGAGCCGCCCGCGCAGTCGACCAACAAGATGATCACCTCGCGCCACGTCCACATCGACCAGGCCCTGAAGACGCCGCAGTTCTACCTGATCTGGCTGGTGCTGTTCCTCAACGTGACGGCCGGCATCGGCATTCTCGGCCAGGCCTCGGTGATGATCCAGGAGAGCTTCAAGGACACCGTGACGGCCGCGGCCGCCGCCGGCTTCGTGGGCCTGCTGTCGCTGTTCAACATGGGCGGGCGCTTCGTGTGGGCCTCGGCCTCGGACTGGGTCGGCCGCAAGAACACCTACTTCATCTTCTTCGTGCTCGGCGCGGTGCTCTACTACTGCGTGCCGCGTTTCGCGGCCAGCGGCAACATCGCCCTGTTCGTGCTGGCCTACGGCGTGATCCTGTCGATGTACGGCGGCGGCTTTTCGACCGTGCCGGCCTACCTGGCCGACATGTTCGGCACCGCCTTCGTCGGCGGCATCCACGGCCGGCTGCTGACGGCCTGGGCCGCGGCGGGCGTGGCCGGCCCGGTGCTGGTCAACTACATCCGCGCCTACCAGGTCGGCCACGGCGTGGCCAAGGCCGATGCCTACACCATGACGGTGCACCTGATGGCGGTGCTGCTGGTGGTCGGTTTCTTCTGCAACCTGCTGGTGCGACGCGTCGCCGACCACCACTACATGAGCGACGCGCAGCTCGCGTCCGCCAAATAACGGAGACCCGTGATGACCGATCTCTCGACCCGCGACGCGGCCGACGCGCACCCGACCAACAAGGGCCTGCTGCTGGTGTTCTGGCTCTATGTGCTGATTCCGCTGGTCTGGGGCGTGTTCAACACGCTCGCGCAGGCGCTCAAGCTGTTCCACTGAGTGTTCGCGCAGGCATGCCGGCCGCCCCGCCGGCATGCCGGAAACGGTGCCCATATCAGGGTTTTCGACAGTCAACGCGATGTAAGCCGGGCGCGTTGAATCGACAGCGACGCCGGATTTTTCCGGGCGCGCCGGTGCGATGAAGCGCATCGCGGGTTTCCCGATCGACCGTTTCCACTTTCCAACGCAGGGGTAGAACAATGAACAAGCTTCTCGTTTCGCTGGCCGCCGTGACGCTCGCCTTCGCATCGGCATCGGTGTTCGCGCAGGACGCCTCGGCACCGGCCGCCGCGCCGGCCGCCAAGCACGACAAGAGCGCGCCGAAGCACAAGCTCAAGAAGCACGGCTCGGCCAAGGGCAATGCCAAGGCTGCCGCCGCTTCGGCCGCCGGCACCAACGACAAGGGCGCGCAGCAGTAAGCGCCCACCGCGGCGGCGCGATCCGCCGCCTCGCGGGAACGCTTCCGAACGGAGCGCTGCCGCCATCGAGTCCTGTCCGGTTTTCGGGCAGGACTTTTTTCATGGCGCGGCCGTGCATCGCGAACCGGCAAAGATCACGCAGCTGTGCTTTACTTCGGCGCTTGAGCAAACGAGGAGCAAAGCATGGATATCGGTTTTGTCGGGCTGGGGGAAATGGGTGGCGCGATCGCCGCGAACCTGCTGAAGGCGGGGCATCGCGTGCGGGTCTGGAACCGTTCGCCGGAGAAGCTCGCGCCGCTGGTCGAGCAGGGCGCGGAGCAGGCCGCCTCGATCGAGGCCGCCTTCGCCGGCGACGCGGTGTTCTCGATGCTGGCCGACGATGCCGCGGTGCGCGGCGTGTTCGACGCGGGCCTGCTCGAGCAGGCGCCGCGCGGGCTGGTGCACGTCAACATGGCGACCATCTCGGTGGCGCTGGCCGAGACGCTGGCGCACGCGCACGCCGAGCGCGGCCTGCATTACGTGGCCGCGCCCGTGCTGGGCCGCCCGAACGTGGCCGCGCAGGGCCAGTTGACGATCGTCGCGGCCGGCCCGGCCGAGGCCATCGACCTGGTGCAGCCGGCGCTGGACGTGATCGGCCGCAAGACCTGGCGGCTCGGCTCGCTGCCGCAGCATGCCAATGCCGTGAAGCTGGCCGCGAACTTCTCGATCGCCTCGGCCATCGAGACCATGGGCGAGGCCGCGGCGATGCTGTCGGCGCACGGCGTGGCGGTCAGCGACTATGTCGACGTGATCACCAGCAGCATCCTGCCGGGCCCGGTCTACCAGGGTTACGGCGCGATGATCGCCGAGCGTCGCTACGAGCCGGCGCTGTTCAAGGCGCGGCTCGGCCTGAAGGACGTGCGGCTGGCGCTGGAGGCGGCCGACGCGGTGTCGGTGCCGATGCCGGTCGGCAGCGTGCTGCGCGACAACCTGCTCGACGCGATCGCGCACGGCGACGGCGAACGCGATTTCGCGGTGCTGGGCGAGGTGGCGGCGCGGCGCGCGGCGCGCTGAGCGGCGTTGGGCGGGCGGTGGCGGTCGGCGGTGAGCCGCGCGCCGGCCGCGCGCATCGGGCGGTTCGCCTGTTGCAGTTCGCCGCGAGCCGCCTCGCGTGAACGATTCGCGCCGGTATCGGCCGGTTCGCGCGCGGGGGCTGCACCGTGCAGGCGAGTGCCGGCATGATGGATGTTCCGACAATCTTCCGAATCGAGACCTTGATGAGTTTGCATACCTGGGAGCTGTTTCTCGCGACGATGTTCGTGGTGTCGGCGATTCCCGGCCCGAACATGCTGCTGGTGATGTCGCACGGCGCGCGCTACGGCATGCGCCGCAGCACGGCGACCATGGCCGGCGCGCTGCTGGCGCTGGTGCTGATGTTCCTGGTGTCGGCGGCGGGGCTCGGCGTGTTCCTGGCGGCCTGGCCGCGCATGTTCGACGCGCTGCGCCTGGCCGGCGCGGCCTACCTGATCTGGCTCGGCATCAAGGCCTGGCGCGCGCGCGTGGAGGATGCCGGCGCCGAGGCGGCGCCCGTCACGCTGGGCATGCTGAGCTCGCCCGGCGCGCTGTTCCGCAACGGCTTCCTGGTGTCGGGCAGCAATCCGAAGGCCTTGCTGTTCGCGGTCGCGCTGACCCCGCAGTTCATCGACCCGGCCGCGCCGAAGCTGCCGCAGTTCGCCTCGCTGGTGGTGACGCTGGCGATCTGCGAGGTCGGCTGGTACCTCGTCTACTGCGCGTTCGGCACGCGTATCGGCGCCTCGCTGCGCAGCGCGCGCGTGATGCGGATCTTCAACCGGCTGACCGGCGGCGTGTTCGTCGGCTTCGGCACGGCGATGGCGCTGGTGCGTCACTGAGCCGGCACGCCGGCCGGCCCGGGATGGTCGGGCCGCGACCGTCTGACGCAGGCTGGCGCGATATCGACGCCGGAAAAACGAAACCCGATCTCGAAGGATCGGGTTTTTTCCTGGAAAGCCGCGCTGGACGGGCATTCAGCGCGCAGCGGGAGCGAGCAGGAGGGCGTCGCGACCTAGCAACAACCCGCAAGGGAAAATCCTTATTTTCCGTGCGGAAATGTTGCGGCGCGACATCGGCTCGGGTATAGTTGGAACTGTCTCCTCCATGTCTCCTCTGATATGGATTCAGCCCGCCTCTTCAGGCGGGCTTTTTTTCGTCCAGACGATTCCACATGCCCGATCCGGCATCGCGTCTTGCGCCGTTTCCTTCCCTCAGAACTTATACGACACCGCCAGGTAGCTGATGATCGGGTTCGCCTTCAGCTCGCTCTTCGATTCCGCCAGCGTCGAGCCGTCGGCCGCCTTGATCGTCACGGTCGAGGTGGTGCGCAGCGGGATGTAGGTGACCGAGGCGATCAACCCCCAGTGATCCGTCAGCGCGTAGGTCAGGCCCGCGTTGAACACCGGCTGCCACGACGAGGACGCCTTGGCCGAGACCGAGGTGGTGCCCGGCTTGCCGGCGCCGGCCGCGAGGATCGAGCCGAGGTTGTCCTGGGTCTGCTTGATGAAGTTGTTGCTCAGCTGCAGGTCGCTGAACCAGTTGTACGACACGCCGATACCGAGGAAGGGGCGCAGCTTCGAGTCGGCCTTGGCGAAGTAGTACTGCAGGATCACCGCCGGGCTCCACTGCCGCACGCTCTTGACGATCGGGTTCACCGCGCCGAGCCCGATGTTCTGCGTGCCGAGCGCGCCGGCCGGCCCCGGCGGCACGATGGTGCCCTGCCCGCTCACCTTGAACACCGGCGGCACGCCGGCCACCGAGGTCACCGCGATGTGGTCGGTGAAGAAGTGGCTGATGGTCAGGCCGACCGTGTCGGCCGTGCTGGTGCGCAGCCCGGTGCCCGGCGAATCGAAGGTGGGCGGCAGGCGCAGCGGCGTGTTGATCGGCGTGGGCGCGACGTTGGTGGTCAGCGGGGTGCTGCTCTGCACCGGCTGCACGTGGAACCAGCCGAGGCCGATCACGTTGCTGCCGGCGCTTTGGGCGTTGGCCGCGCCCGATCCGAGCGCGGCGGCCAGCGCCGCCGCGCAGAGAATGGTCTTGTTCACGGGGTGTCCCCTCGGTTTGTTATTGGACGAAGGCGCCGATCGTGAAATACGGCGAGGTCGCGTTGCTGTTGTCGAGGTAGCCGAACACGCCGCCGGTGAAGATGAACTTGCCGGTCGGGGTGGTGCTCGAGGCACCCACGTGGGTGGAGGTCACCGTGCCGGGCACCGCCTGCGTGTAGTCGAGGTTCAGCGCAGTCGCCAGCGACGCCTGCGAGGCATTGAACGGATCGAGCAGGGTGGCCTGGGCGTTGACCAGGGCCGTGGTGCGATAGTCGAACTGGCTGTCCACGCCGATGTACTCGCCGTTCTGCGAACCGGCCGCGACGCTCGACTGCGGCGACATGATCGAGATGCCCGATTCGTCGTCGGCGGTCAGGCCCGGGATGCCGTTCGCGTCGGGCAGCGGGTTCGGGTTGGCCACGCCGGTGCGGATCATGATCGGCACCAGCTGGTTGCGCAGCTTGCCGACGATGATGTAGCCCTTCGCCTGCGGCGTGGTGGCGAGCGTCGGCTTGACCTGGCTCTGGTAGTTGCTGGTCACGAAGGCGCCGCTGCCGTCGGGCGATTGCGTCAGGTTCGAGCCCGGCTGCGAGCAGGTGCCGGCATGCACGCCGGTGGTGTCGCAGCGCTGCCAGGTGCCGTCGGCGTTGATGGTGACCTTGCCGTCGATGGTGGTCGGCGAGAAGTTCTGCGAGGGCACCTGGCCGTAGCCGAGCTGGCTGTAGGTGCCGGCCACGTTGGCGAGGTTGGTCTCGATCGACGAGAAACCGATGAACGGGTAGTACGGGAAGGTCGTGTCGGGCACCGCGCCCACGCCGATCACGCCCGAGAACTGGATGTGCGCGCCGGGGATCGTGCCGCCCGCCACGCCGAAGCCGACGAACACGCGCGCCGGCCGTGACGGGTCGAGGCTCGCGCCGTTCAGGCGCCATGCGCAGTTGTTGAGCTTCTGGGTCGGCAGGCCGGTTTCCTGGGTCAGCGTGCCGGTCGCGACGGTGCCGGCGCGGGTCGGCACCACGGTGCCGGTGGTGACCGGGATCGGCGATTCGATATAGCTGATCTGCCAGGTCATCTTGGTCGTATCGAGCTGCAGCTTCACGAGCTCGCCGTCGCCGCCGCCGCCGGTATAGACCGTGCTGTAGTCCAGCGAGCTCGGGCAGAGGCCCGGTTCGGTCGCGGCCAGGGCCGCGGGCGGTTGATCGTCCCCGCCCCCGCAGGCCGACACCAGCGGCACGGCACAGACCGCAGCCAGTACGAGATTGCGCTTCATCTTGCTCCTCCAGGATTGTCTCTTGTTTGCGGCGGCCAGCTCCCTGTCGGCCGCTTCATTTGCTTACCCGCGCGTATTGCCGGCGGCTGGCTGCCGATTGCGTCGCCGGTTCCGTGCTCCGGAACCGGCGACGCCCCCGTCGCGGCATTGGCCGCCCGCACCGCACCCCCCGTTGATCCCGTGTATCGCGTCGGGCATGGCTGCCGCGATCGCCTGATGCCTGGCCGCCGTGATGCCGGCGGTCGTCTCGCCGGTGTCGCGCGATGATGCGGACACCTGAATATGATTCGTCGACGTGCTGGAGAAGCGCTGGAGTCCTGCATGATGCCGCCGGCCGTGGCGCGTCGCGATGCGGGACGCGGGCCTGCCGCAAGGGGACGAGTGGACGCCTTGGCGCGTCGCGCGGGTGTCGCGCACGCATCGCGTGCCGACGCCCGGGCTCGGGCGCCGCACGTGGGCCGCGGCCGCCGAGCGCATGCGCGTCGGGCCGGCAGCGACCGCCAGAGGGGCGGGCGCGCTGGCCACGGCCGACCCCATCCACAAGGCGTATGACATGCCTCCGTCTCCGGTGTAATTGTGCGATGTAATTTCGCTGCGGGGCCTGCCGCTGTCAATTGATGGAACCGTCTAAAAAAGACGATTGAAACGGGACAGATTCGAAACAAGCCCGTGAAATCGGGCCTGGCGGGAAGAATTAAAACGAAAATCGCGTTTGAAATTACCCTGCAAACGCGCGCTCCGGCACCGCCGACGGCGCGCGTGCTGCGGTGCTCAGGCCCGCCCTGCAAGGCTTGCGGGCGACATCTCGGGTGTATCCCTATTCGGGATATTCATGATTGGGCGGGCACGAGAAATGAGCCGGATTGGCTGCGCTTCGAAAGACTGTGGATTCTCGTGAATGCCGGCGTTCAAATACCGGGAACCAAGGCGGCGATATTTTTATTGATGGATACGCCGGTGAATTCGCGAATCGCGCGGACCAGAAAAAACCGGCCGCGAGGGCCGGTTTTCAGCGATGCGCGAGCCGCGCGGCTTCAGCGCTTCAGGCCGCTGTCCTCGTCGGCGCCGATGTTCAGGTTCATGCACTGGATCGCCGCGCCCGAGGCGCCCTTGCCGAGGTTGTCCAGGCGCGCGACCGTGACGAAGCGCTCCTCGTTGCCGAACACGAACAGGTCGACGCGATTGGTGTCGTTGTTGGCCTGCACGTCGAAGAAGCCCTCGTCGAGATTCTCGGCCGCGTCGTACGGCGCGACCTTCACGAAGGCTTCGCCGGCATAGTACTCGGCGAGGATCTGCTGCACGTCCTGCGGCTTGACGCGGCGCGCCAACTGGCCCGGCGTGAAGTAGGTGGTGACGGCCAGGCCCTTGTAGAACGGGCCGACGATCGGCGTGAAGATCGGCGCGCCGGCCAGGCCCGTGTGCGCGGCCATCTCCGGCAGGTGCTTGTGGGCGAGGCCGAGCGCGTAGGCGCGCGGGCTGGCCAGGCGTTCGTTGCCGCCGGCCTCGTAGTCGGCAATCATCTTCTTGCCGCCGCCGCTGTAGCCGGTGATCGAGTAGCTGTGGGCCGCGAAGTCGGTGGCGACCACGCCGGCATCGACCAGCGGGCGCATCGCCAGCACGAAGGCCGAGGCGTGGCAGCCCGGCACGGCGATGCGCTTGGCGCCGCGGATCCGCTCGCGCTGCGCGCGGGTCAGCTCGGGCAGGCCGTAG
The DNA here is from genome assembly GCF_011753035.1 of Burkholderia sp. Ax-1720. Classification (NCBI taxonomy): domain Bacteria; kingdom Pseudomonadati; phylum Pseudomonadota; class Betaproteobacteria; order Burkholderiales; family Burkholderiaceae; genus Burkholderia; species Burkholderia sp. Ax-1720. Next base: position 11,431 of record NZ_VWWK01000075.1, read on the forward strand.
GCCCAGTCGGCGCTGGTGCGAAAGGCGGTGCTGGCGTCGATCAGCGTGGTGCGATCGTTCTCGACCAGCGAGGCCGATTCGCGCGAGGCCACGTCGGGCAGGCACAGGAAGGTGATGTCCGAGGCGTTGATCAGGCGCCGGCGTTCCTCCACGTCCTTGCGCCTGGCTTCGTCGATGCGAAGGATGTCGATGTCGCCGCGCGCGGACAGGTATTCGAAGATCTTCAGGCCGGTCGTGCCTTCCTGGCCGTCGACAAAAACTTTCGTGCTCATCTTGCTCTCACGGAATGGGGCGGCCGGCGCGAACGCCGGAAAGCCGACATTTTAAGACTTCACGGACAGGGCCGTAACCGGTCGCGCCGAAAAAAGCGGCGGCGCGCGGCTTTCATCCTGCCCGGCCGGCGTAACGAATTCTTGAAGCGCGGCGCATCGCGGCGATCGGCTGCCGGCTGGCGCTCCGGCCCTCGTCGGGGCGATGCGGCGTCGCGCGGCGCGAAGCGACAGCGCCGAAGCAGGACGGGCGCCTAGCGTTCGTCGGTGACGGTGAGGCGCGCATAGGCGAGCGCGGAGACGCTGATCTCGTGGTCGAACAACTGCGCGGGCCGGCCCTGCGCGCTGCGCAGGCGGTCGGAGTCGAGCGCGTAGACGGTGATCACGTAGCGGTGCGGCTTGCCGGGCGGCGGGCAGGCACCGCCGTAGCCGTCGGTGCCGAAGTCGTTGCGCGCCTCGCTGGCGCCGAGCCGGCGCAGCACCCCGGAGGCGCTGGCATTGGCCGGCAGGCTGGTGACCTCGGCGGGGATCCCGGTCACGGCCCAGTGCCACCAGCCGCGGCCGGGCGCGTCGGGATCGAACATGGTGATCGCGTAGGCGCGGGTGCCGCGCGGCGCATGCTGCCAGCTCAGCTGGGGCGAGCGATTGGCGCCGCCGCAGCCGTCGCGCGAGTAGCGCTGGGCCGCGTCGAGCCGGCCGCCTTCGCGCAGGTCGGCGCTCGACAGCGTGAACGGCGCCTGCGCGCCGGGCCGCGCGGTGCCGAGCAGCGCGGCGGCCACCACCGCGAGCAGGCGCAGTGCATTCCTGCCGCGGTGCCTGCCGCCTTGCCGCTCCTCCCGATCCTCACCTGCATGCATGGCGCGAGCCTCCCGTCACGTCGGCCGGCGCGTTCGACGACGGCGTCTCGGCACGTATTCGTGTTGCGACCCTGTGGACGACGGCAGCCAGTCTAGCACCGGGCAAGCGGTGGTGACGCAAGCATCGCGCGATGCCGGGCGGCGCGGGGGAAGCGCGAGGCAGGCGCCGCCCCGCCCCAAAAGAAAACGCCCGTGCACGGCAGCCGTGACGGGCGTCGATCACGCGGCGCGCCGGAACCGGCGCGAGCAGGCGCTTACTCTTTCGGCGCGGTGGCGCCGCCGTGCGCGGCCGACCATTCGGCCGGCGCGTGCAGGAATTTCTCGACCTCGTCGAGCGTCTTGGTCTCGAAGTAGCCCGAGGCCTTGGCCACGCGCAGCACGTCCCACCAGGTGGCCAGCGCGTGCAGGTCGACGTCGATGTCCTTCAGGACCGAGACGCTTTCCTTGAAGATGTTGTAGTGGAACAGCACGAAGCAGTGGTTCACCTCGGCGCCGGCGGTGCGCAGCGCGTTGATGAAGTTGATCTTGCTGCGGCTGTCGGTGGTCAGGTCTTCCACCAGCAGCACGCGCGAGCCTTCTTCCAGGTGACCCTCGATCTGCGCGTTGCGGCCGAAACCCTTCGGCTTCTTGCGCACGTACTGCATCGGCAACATCATGCGGTCGGCGATCCAGGCCGCGAACGGAATGCCGGCGGTTTCGCCACCCGCCACCGCGTCGATCTGCTCGAAACCGACATCGCGCAGGATCGTCGCTTCCGCCATCTCCATCAGGCCCCGGCGCACGCGCGGATACGAGATCAGCTTGCGGCAGTCGATGTAGACCGGGCTCGCCCAGCCGGAGGTGAAGATGAACGGCTTTTCGGCGTTGAAGTGCACCGCCTGCACTTCGAGCAGGATTTTGGCGGTGGTGTCGGAGATCGTTTGACGATCGAAGCCTGTCATGGGCATTCCTTGGGTGATGAGCGGGAGGCCGGGCGCGGGGCGCCGTGGCGCGGCGACGGATTCCGGCCGGAGAACGGCGAACCGGCGCGGATGGCCGGCGGCGGAACTTCGCTGCGCGCGTGGGCCCGCATTTTACCCGAATCGGCGGGCGCCCGGACGTCGCGGGCGGCCGCTGGCGGCAGCTTTCGTCGCGGCTCGCCGGGCGCGTTCCGGCGCGGTTTTCCGGGCAGCCCCGAAGCCGGCGCCCGGCGGGCTTTCCGGGGCACGCGAGGGGGCGACGACGGGCGCACCGCGGGCGCGCCGTGAAGCCCGCGGCCCTGCCGCGACGGACTTGCGCGGCAATTCCCGGTATCTGGCGGTGCAGCAACGCGCGCTTCGGCCGAGGTGTACACTTGTCGGCCCCTAGAATCCGCCCGGCACTTTGGTCTCCTTGCCCATCCCGCAGACAGGTTCGACGTCGCGCCGACCCGGCGCGCGACGCATGCCGTCCTCGACCATCCCCTCGATCGCCATGTTCCGGCACCTGCCGGACGCCGAATGCCAGGCTTCCAACACCGCCTTTCTCGCAGATCAGACCCACCATGGATGAACAACTGAAGCAAAGCGCGCTCGCGTATCACCAGAATCCGAAGCCCGGCAAGATTTCGGTCACGCCGACCAAGCCGCTGTCGAACCAGTACGACCTCTCGCTGGCCTATTCGCCGGGCGTGGCGGCCGCCTGCGAGGCGATCCACGCCGATCCGCTCGACGCGCAGAAGTACACCTCGCGCGGCAACCTGGTGGGCGTGGTGACCAACGGCACGGCCGTGCTGGGCCTGGGCAACATCGGCCCGCTGGCCGCCAAGCCGGTGATGGAGGGCAAGGGCTGCCTGTTCAAGAAGTTCGCCGGCATCGACGTGTTCGACATCGAGCTGGCCGAGACCGATCCCGACAAGCTGGTCGAGGCGATCGCGATGCTCGAGCCCACCCTGGGCGGCATCAACCTCGAGGACATCAAGGCGCCCGAGTGCTTCTACATCGAGCAGAAGCTGCGCGAGCGCATGAAGATCCCGGTCTTCCACGACGACCAGCACGGCACCGCGATCATCGCCTCGGCGGCGATCCTCAACGGCCTGAAGGTGGTCGGCAAGTCGCTCGGCGAGATCAAGCTGGTCTGCTCGGGCGCGGGCGCCGCGGCGATCGCCTGCCTGGACCTGCTGGTCAACCTGGGCCTGAACAAGGCCAACGTGCTGGTGACCGATTCGAAGGGCGTGATCCACGAGGGCCGCGGCCAGCTCGATCCGTCCAAGCAGCGCTACGCCGCCAATACCCCGGCGCGCACGTTGGCCGACGCGATCGACGGGGCCGACGTGTTCCTCGGCTGCTCCAGCGCCGGCGTGCTCAAGCCCGAGATGGTGCAGACCATGGGCAGCCAGCCGCTGATCCTCGCGCTGGCCAACCCGGAGCCGGAAATCCGCCCGGAAGCGGCCAAGGCGGTGCGCCCCGACGCGATCGTCGCGACCGGCCGTTCGGACTACCCGAACCAGGTCAACAACGTGCTGTGCTTCCCCTTCATCTTCCGCGGCGCGCTCGATGTCGGCGCGACCACCATCACCGAGGAGATGAAGCTCGCCTGCGTGCGCGCGATCGCCGAGCTGGCGCAGGAAACCGACCAGAGCGAGGAAGTCGCCAAGGCCTATGAGGGCCACTCGCTCGAATTTGGCCCGGACTACCTGATCCCGAAGCCCTTCGACCCGCGCCTGATCATCAAGATCGCGCCGGCGGTGGCGCAGGCCGCGATGGATTCGGGCGTGGCCACGCGCCCGATCGCCGACATGGACGCCTATCGCGAGCAGCTCGGCGCGACCGTCTATCGCACCGGCATGGTGATGCGCCCGGTGTTCACCGCGGCCAAGGCCAAGCAGGCGCGCATCGTGTTCGCCGAGGGCGAGGACGAGCGCGTGCTGCGCGCCGCGCAGTTCGTGCTGCAGGAGAAGATCGCCAAGCCGATCATCGTCGGCCGCCCGGCGGTGGTCGAGATGCGCCTGAAGAAGATCGGCTCGAAGCTGCGCGCCGGCACCGACTTCGAGATCGTCGATCCCGAGGACGATCCGCGCTACCAGCAGTGCTGGCAGGCCTACCACGAGCTCGGCGCGCGCGACGGGGTCACGCCCGAGCTCGCCAAGGCCGCGCTGCGCAAGGCCAATACGCTGATCGGCGCGATCCTGGTCCACCTGGGCGATGCCGACGGCATGATCTGCGGCATGATCGACACCTATCACAGCCATCTCAAGTACGTGGAGCAGGTGCTGGGCCGCGCGCCGGGCGCCGAGCATCTCGCGGCGATGAACCTGCTGATGCTGCCGGGCCGCAATCTGTTCGTCTGCGACACCTATGTCAACGAGCTGCCGAGCGCCGAGCAGCTCGCCGACATGACGATCCAGGCCGCGGCCGAGATCGAGCGCTTCGGCATCACGCCGAAGGCCGCGCTGCTGTCGAACTCGAACTTCGGCAGCGCGCCCTCGGCGTCCTCGCGCCGCATGGGCGAGGCCCGCAAGCTGATCGCGCAGCGCGCGCCGCAGCTCGAGGTGGACGGCGAGATGCACGGCGACGCGGCGCTCTCGGAGGTGGTCCGCAAGGCCGCCTTCCCCGGCACCACGCTGTCGGGCGAGGCGAACCTGCTGATCATGCCGAACGTCGAGGCGGCCAATATCGCCTACAACCTGCTGAAGATGGTGGGCGGCGACGGCGTGACGGTCGGACCGTTCCTGCTCGGCGCGGCCAAGCCGGTGCACATCCTGACGCCGGCGGCGACGGTGCGCCGCATCGTCAACATGACGGCGGTGGCGGCGGCCAACGTCAACAGCGCGGCGCGCTGAGACGGCTCGACGGCGAGGGCGGGCGCGGTGCCTGCCTCGCTTGAATGAAAAAAGCCACGGACCCGATCGGGCCGTGGCTTTTTCATGTGCCGCGCCAGCGTGGCGGCAGCGTCAGGCGACGTGGCGCGTGAGCGCCTGCGGCCCGTTCCACTGCGCGAGCAGCGCCTCCCACTTGGTGCGCACCGCGCGCAGGTTGTTCTCCTTCACGTGGCCGTAGCCGCGAATCCCGTCCGGCAGCTTCGCGAGCTCGAGCGCGAGCGGCAGCCGCTCCGGCGTGAGCCCGGTGAGGATCGTCTCGACCAGGGCCACGTATTCGCCGATCAGCGCGCGCTCGGTGCGCCGTTCCTCGGTGCGGCCGAAGGGATCGAAGGCGGTGCCGCGCAGCCCCTTGAAGCGGGCCAGCAGGCGGAACGCCGTCAGCATCCACGGGCCATAGGCCTTCTTCACCAGATGGCCCTGCGCGTCGCGCCTGGCCAGGATCGGCGGCGCGAGGTGGTAGCGCAGCTTCAGCTCGCCCTCGAACTGCTCGGCCAGCCTGGCCAGGAAGGCCGGGTCCGACTGCAGCCGCGCGACCTCGTACTCGTCCTTGTAGGCCATCAGCTTGTAGAGGTTGCGCGCGACCGCCTCGGTCAGCGGTTCCTGCGTGGCCTCGCCGTCGAGGCGGGCCTCGGCGGCGCGCACGCGCTCGATCACGGCCGAGAAGCGCGCCGCGTAGGCGGCGTTCTGGTAGGCGCCCAGTTGCTCGACACGCTTGGCGATCAGCGTATCGACCGCCTTTTTCGTGTGCAGCGCGATCACCGTGGCGCCGCTGGGCACCACCTGCCTGCCAGCCGCGGCCTGGCGCACGCTGGCCAGGTCATGGGCGGCGCGGCGGCCCCAGTCGAAGGCCGCCAGGTTCTTCTCGACCTGCACGCCGTTGAGCTCGATCGCGCGCGTCAGCGAAGCCAGCGTGAGCGGCAGCCCGCCGCGCTGCCAGGCATAGCCGAGCACGAAGGGGTTGGTGTAGATCGTGTCGCCGAGCAGGGCGGCCGCGAACTGGTCCGCGTCGACCAGGTCGACGAACTCGCCCGCCGCGATCCGGATGTCCTGTTCGGCGCTCGCGCCGGGGAAGGCCCATTGCGGGTTCTTGATGAACTCGGCGGTCGGCGTCCTGGCGCTGTTGACCACCACCCGCGTCGAGCCGTGGCGCATGCGCGAGGTGCATTCGTCGCTGGCCGTCACCAGCGCGTCGCCGCCGATCACGAGATCCGCCTCGCCCATCGCGATGCGCGTGGCGTGGATGTCGGCGGGCGCATGCGCGATCTGCACATGGCTCATCACGGCGCCGCCCTTCTGCGCGAGACCGGTCACGTCGAGCACGGTGACGCCCTTGTTCTCCAGGTGCGCGGCCATGCCGATCAGCGCGCCGATGGTCACCACGCCGGTGCCGCCGACGCCGGTGACCAGCACGCCCCAGGCGCGGCCGATCGCGGGCAGCTCGGGTTCGGGCACCGGCGGCAGCGCGCCGGCATCCACCGCGACCGCCTTCGGCTTCTTCAGCTGGGCGCCCTCGACGCTCACGAAGCTCGGGCAGAAACCCTTGGCGCAGGAGAAATCCTTGTTGCAGGTCGACTGGTTGATCTGCCGCTTGGTGCCGAACTCGGTCTCGAGCGGCTCGACCGACAGGCAGTTCGACTGCACCGAGCAGTCGCCGCAGCCTTCGCAGACCGCCTCGTTGATCACCACGCGTTTGGCCGGATCCGGGTAGGCGCCGCGCTTGCGGCGGCGGCGCTTCTCGGTGGCGCAGGTCTGGTCGTAGATCAGGATGCTGGTGCCGGCGATCTCGCGCAGCTCGCGCTGCACGGCGTCGAGCGTGTCGCGATGGTGGATCGTCACGCCCGGCGCGAGCAGGTCGGTCTTGCCCTGGTACTTCTCCGGCTCGTCGCTGACGATCACGATCCGCGCGGCGCCCTCGGCCGCCACCTGGTGGGTGATCTGCGGCACGGTCAGGGTGCCGTCCACGGGCTGGCCGCCGGTCATCGCCACCGCGTCGTTGTAGAGGATCTTGTAGGTGATGTTGGCCTTCGAGGCGATCGCCGCGCGCACCGCCAGCAGGCCCGAGTGGAAGTAGGTGCCGTCGCCGAGGTTGGCGAACACGTGCTTTTCCTCGGTGAAGGGCGCCTGGCCGATCCAGGGCACGCCTTCGCCGCCCATCTGGCTGAAGGTGCTGGTATTGCGGTCCATCCACACCGTCATGTAGTGGCAGCCGATCCCGGCGATCGCGCGCGAGCCTTCGGGCACCACCGTCGAGGTGTTGTGCGGACAGCCCGAGCAGAACCAGGGCTTGCGCTCGGCGGTGACGTGCGGCCGGGCCAGCGCGGCCTCCTTGGCCTGGATCACGGCGATCCGCGCGGCGATGCGCGCACGCACCTCGGCGGGCAGCTCGAACTTCTCGAGCCGCGTCGCGATCGCCTTGGCGATGATGGCGGGCGAGAGCTCGTAATGCGCCGGCAGCAGCCAGTTGCCCATCGGCACCGACCATTCGCCGCCCGCGCCGTCCTTCTCGTCGAACTTGCCGAAGATGCGCGGGCGCTGGCCGTCGGGCCAGTTGTACAGCTCTTCCTTGATCGCGTATTCGAGGATCTGGCGTTTTTCCTCCACCACCAGGATCTCGTCGAGGCCGCGCGCGAACTGCTGCGCGCCCTGTGCTTCGAGCGGCCAGACGCAGCCGACCTTGTAGAGCCGGATGCCGATCCGCGCGCAGGTCTGGTCATCGAGGCCGAGGTCGGTGAGCGCCTGGCGCACGTCCAGGTAGGCCTTGCCGGCCGTCATGATGCCGAAGCGCGCCTGCGGCGAATCGATCTCGATGCGGTCGAGCCGGTTGGCGCGCACGTAGGCGAGGGCCGCGTACCACTTGTGGTCGATCATCCGCGCTTCCTGCACCAGCGGTGGATCGGGCCAGCGGATGTTGAGCCCGCCCTCGGGCATCAGGAAGTCCTCGGGCAACACGATATTGGCGCGATGCGGGTCGATGTCGACCGAGGCCGAGGATTCGACCACGTCGGTGACGCACTTGAGCGAGACCCACAGCCCCGAATAGCGGCTCATGGCCCAGCCGTGCAGGCCGAAATCGAGGTATTCCTGGACGTTCGAGGGATACAGCACCGGCAGGCCGCAGGCCTTCAGCAGGTGCTCGGACTGGTGCGCGAGGGTCGAGGACTTGGCGGCGTGGTCGTCGCCGGCCAGCACCAGCACCCCGCCGTGCGGCGAGCTGCCGGCCGAGTTGGCATGCTTGAGCACGTCGCCAGAGCGGTCGACGCCGGGGCCCTTGCCGTACCACATGCCGAACACGCCGTCGTATTTCGCGCCGGGGTAGAGGTTGACCTGCTGCGTGCCCCATACGGCGGTCGCGGCGAGGTCCTCGTTGAGGCCGGGCTGGAACACGATGCGGTGCGCGGCCAGGTGCTTCTGGGCTTTCCAGAGCGACTGGTCGAGGCCGCCGAGCGGCGAGCCGCGATAGCCGGAAATGAAACCGGCGGTATTGAGGCCGGCGGCACGGTCGCGTTCCTGCTGCAGCATCGGCAGCCGGACCAGCGCCTGCACGCCGCTCATGTAGGCACGGCCGCGCTCGAGCGTGTATTTGTCGTCGAGCGTGACCGATTGAAGCGCGGCTTCCAGCGTCGCGCGCTGGCCGGCGTCTAGCGGGGCATTCATTACTACGTCTCCTCCACCCGTTTGGGATCACCAAAACTGTCGGCATCGGCGTCTTGTGGACGCACATTGGCCGGGGCGCCATATTGGCGGGTTTCGGAAAATGGTATCACTGGTGGAAACCCGCCGTTTGTTGCGTTTTTTGTGGCGAATCCTTGCGATCTGCCTGCGATTTCCTGCGTTACATCATGTAAAAGCATGTAAAGCCCCGGGCCGCGCCGGGGGTTTCCGTTTAGTCTATTGCGCTGCCGGCAATGGTCGGGCCCCAACGATGGCCCTGGAATGGAGAGAGCCAGCCGGCTGATACAACGGAGGTTCCATGAATACGCGTCATATCCAGAATTTCTTGATGGTGTCGACCGCGTTCTTCGCGATGACCGGTCCGCTGCGCTCGCAAGGCGCGAGCGCCCTGGCCGCGGCGAGCGCGCCGATGCTGCAGATCACGCCCGCGGGCGACGCGATCGCGCCGGCCGGCGTGACGGCCACCACGCAGGTGAGCGGAGCGCCGAAAGCCTGAGATCGAGCCGGCGCCGCGCGTCGTCGTCTTGCCTGATAACGAGAAGGGCGGAAATCTTGCGATTTCCGCCCTTTTTCATTGCCGGTCGCGCGCCCGGCGGCGCCTCGGCATCTGGCCGTCAGGCCTTGTCCTGCACCACGCCGCGCCGGATCTGGTCCAGCTCGATCGATTCGAACAAGGCCTTGAAGTTGCCCTCGCCGAAACCCTGGTTGCCCTTGCGCTGGATGATCTCGAAGAAGATCGGCCCGATCTGGTTCTCGGTGAAGATCTGCAGCAGCAGGTCGTCGTGCGCGCCGTCGATCAGGATCTTGCGCTTGCGCAGCTCGGCCAGCGGCTCGCCGTGGTTGGGCACGCGCCGGTCGACCAGCTCGTAGTAGGTGTCGATGGTGTCGAGCAGGCTGACCTCGCTGCCGCGCAGCCCGTCGACGGTGCGATAGATGTCGTCGCTGCCCAGCGCGATGTGCTGGATCCCCTCGCCGTGATAGGCGTCGAGATATTCCTGGATCTGGCCCGGCGTGTCCGAGCCTTCCTCGTTGATCGGGATGCGGATCTTGCCGCAGGGCGAGGTCATCGCCTTCGACTTCACGCCCGTCACCTTGCCCTCGATATCGAAGTAGCGCACCTCGCGGAAGTTGAACAGGCGCTCGTAGAACTCGGCCCATTCGGCCATCCGGCCGCGGTGGACGTTGTGGGTGAGGTGGTCGATATAGGTCAGGCCATGGCCGACGGGGGCCGGGTCGGCGCCCGGGATCGGCTCGAAATCGACGTCGTAGATCCCGATGTCGCCGATGCTGCCGGGCTGCGCGCCGTTCTTGCCGCGCCAGCGGTCGACGAAGTAGATCAGCGAGTCGCCGACGCCCTTGATGGCGGGAATGTTCAGCTCCATCGGGCCGGTCTTGTTGTCGAAACCCCAGGCGCCGAGTTCGAGCGCGCGGCGATAGGCCTGCGCGGCATCCTGCACGCGGAACGCGATCGCGCAGATCGAGGGGCCGTGCAGGCGGGCGAAGCGCTGCGCGAAGGAATCGGGCTCGGCGTTGATGATGAAGTTGATCTCGCCCTGGCGGTACAGCGTGACGTCCTTGTGGCGGTGACGCGCGATCGCGCGGAAGCCCATGCGCTCGAACAGCTGGCCGAGTGCCTTCGGGTCCGGCGCGGTGTATTCGATGAATTCGAAGCCGTCGGTGCCGACGGGATTGTCCCAGGTGGGAACTTGCATGCTGTCTCCTGATGTTCGGATACATCGATCGTGGGGGCGGCGAGCCGCCGCATGCAAAACAGTGTAGGCGGGCGATGCGGGCAATTACTTGCGAAATTAATCGTGCCCCGATACGATTGCGCAACTTTCAACCAATAACAATCGAACTGGGGGAGAAAAATGGCGCGTGTCGAATTGGACGCCATCGACCGGCGGATCCTGGCGATCCTGCAGGAGAACGGCCGGCTGTCGAACCAGGAGATCGCCGAGCGCGTGAACCTGTCGCCCAGCCCCTGCCTGCGCCGGATCCGGCGTCTCGAGGAAATGGGCGTGATCACCAACTACGTGGCCTTGCTCGACCCGAAGCGACTCGGGCTCGACCTGCTGGCCTATGTCAGCGTGCGGCTCGAGAAGCGCGGCGGCGTGGCCGCCGGCGAGGGCGGCGCCACCCATTCGGAGCGCTTTCGCGCGGCCGTGCAGGCCTGGCCCGAGGTGGTGGCCTGCCACGCGATGACGGGCGACATGGATTACCTGCTGCGCGTGCAGGTCGAGGACATGGCGCATTTCTCGCGCTTCGTGCAGGAGCAGTTGCTGCACCATCCCTCGGTGATCGACGTGAAGACCAGCTTCGCGCTGGAGAGCTTCAAGGAAACCACGGCGCTGCCGATCCGCTGATTTCCTCGGCGCGGGCGGAGCATGACGGCGGTCAACGAAACGGGCGACCCGCTTGCGGGCCGCCCGTTCTGGATTCTGGATTTTGGTGCGGCAAGACTGCCGGGCCGGGGCGGCCCGGAGGATTCGGGCCTCAGGCGGCCAGCCCCGCCGGCAGCATCGATTCGAACATCTGCGTGGCGCGGCGCGCCTGGCGCTTCATCGCGTAGTCGAACACGGCAGCCTGCTCCTGCAGCATTTCGGCGATGATCGTCGAGTGGTCGGCGGGCGGCAGCGACAGGTAGGCATCGGCCTCGCCGCAGGCGTATTCGATCCGCATGCCCGACTTCTTCGCGATATGCATCATGGTCGCGTTGCGCGACAGGCAGTGCATGTAGAGCGTCGAGACGTGGGTGTTGCGGCTGCGGATCGCCGCGCGCTCGAACAGCCGCGTGCCGACCCCCTGGCCGCGCGCCGATTCGAGCACCGAGACGCCGAATTCGGCGGTGCGCTTGTCGCCCTCGTCGGGCAGGTAGGCCAGGTGGCCGACGCCGACCAGCTCGAGCGCGGCGTCGAACACGCCGAACACGGTGTCGCGGCCGAAATCGATGGTGCGCACGTAATTCTCGATGACGTGGTTCGGCACGATCTGGCCGAAGCGCAGCAGGCGATCTTCATCGTCGAGCGCCATGAAATGCGTGAGCATCTGCTCACGGTCGGTGGAAGCCAGTTCCCGGACGAGAACCGGCGCCTGCCCGACCTTGCCGATCGGGTCGGCGGGGCGGAGAGGGAGCGTGTTCATCGTGGGTTCCTCAGAGACCGTACAGCCGGGTTGTGCAATGCAGCAGCATTCTAACCGAACGGTACACGTCGGATCAGGGAAAACCCGGATTCGTGTGGAGGAGGTCTTCTAAAGATATGCAACGATCGCCGGAAGTTTTTGATTTTTTGGCGATAATCGTTTCATCAGATGATATATGTGGCGATGTGCCACATGTGCCTTGGGCGCAACGCTCGCGGCACGTTTGCTGCTCCGCAGTATTTGTCCCTTGTTTTCTCGCCTTCCGGCCCCCTGCGGCGGCCCGGGGTTCGCTCAGGCCTCGCCGCCGAGCCCTCGCTCGATCAGCTCGATCACCTGCTCGGCGAAATCGCGGTAGCCGAGGCGGCCGCCCGGTTTCAGCCAGGTGAAGGTCCAGTTGATCATGCCGAACACCATCATGGTGACCGAGGTCTGGTTCTGCTTCGAGACGCGGCCCGGGTAGGCGCGCTCGATCTGGCGCGTGAAGGCGGCGACGATATCGCGCTGGCGATCGAGGATCACCTGCCGCTGCGTGTTCTCGAGGTATTTGACGTCGTTGAGCAGCGCCACGTGGCGGCTGTGCGAGGTTTCGTATTCGACCAGGAAGGCGCGGATCAGCTCGGCGAAGGCGTCGCGCTCGCTGAGCCCGCGGCGCTGGCTGGCCCCCTCGACCTCGGCGATGATCAGCATCAGCCGCGTGGTGTAGCGGTCGAGCAGGTCGAACAGGATCGCTTCCTTGCCCTCGTAGTAATGGTAGAGACGCGCCTTCGAGGTGCCGCTGGCGGCGGCGAGGTCGGTCATCGAGGTGCTGGGGTAGCTGGTCTGCGCGAACTTCGCGGCCGCGAGGTCGAGAATCTGCTCGCGTTGGGATTCGTGGTCGGGCGCTCGGGTGCGGGCCATGGCGTGGATCGAAAAGGTCGGGCGGCGGGGCGCCGCCCGTTGGCGCGATAGTGCGCCAAGGGAATTGTACGCAAGGGCGGGCGCGGGCCCGCCGGTGCTTCAGTGCAGCGCGTCGGCAGGCACCGCGCGCAGCGAGATCTCGCGCAGGCGGTCGACATGCGGATTCTCGCCCTGCAGCTCGAGGCGGCCCGCCGCGACCAGTTCGCGGCAGCGCCAGAACGCCACGCTGTCGCTGACCACCAGGTGGCCGCGGTCGGCGTAGGCCATCACCGCGCCCACCACGCGCGCGGCCGGCTGCCAGTCTTCCCCGGCATGTTCGAGCACCAGCGCGTCGATATCGGCGTAATGGCCGCTCTTGAAGGTGTTGTCGATCCAGTAGCGCAGCTCGGCGTTGGCCTGCTTGGCCTCCTGCCATTCGAGCGCGAGCCGGCTGATGCGCAGCACCGAGATCGGCGCGGCTTCGGGCAGTTTCGCGGCCAGATGCTCGGGGGAGAACAGGCCCGTCGAGACCGGGCGCTCGCCGATCCGCTCTCGCGTGTCGGCGTCGAGATCGGCCACCGAGAGCCGCACCTCGTTGAGCCGCTGGGGCGCGTTGCGCAGGTGGTAGGCCACGCGCCGCAGCATCAACTGGTCGGCGGCGCTTTGCGCGTGCCAGATCACCACCTGGCCGGCGCCGGCCGCGAGCTCGGCCAGCTTGTCGAGTTCGCCGGCCAACTGGGCGGGCCAGTCGAACAGCTCGCCGGGCAGCAGCTTTTCCCAGAAGGCGGCGCGTGTCGCGGACGCGTCGTCGATGCCGCGCAAGGGGCCGACGGCGAGATCGTCGAGGAGTTCGACCACGGAATCGGTGCGGCCGGCCGAAGCCAGCGCGTTGCGTAGCGAGGCGGCGGCGGAGCCGCCGATGGTGACGTGAAGAATGCTCATCTGCCGAAGATCAACGAAGAAGGGCCGCCTGGCGGCCGGGCTGGTGTGCCCCGGTCCGTCTGGCGGCCCTTAGTGTAAGCGAGATGCCGTGTCACGAGATACCGCGCCGCGCGCGGCGATGACGACGCTCAACGTTCGTCGTAGCTGACCACCACCTTGTCGCTGATCGGGTGGCACTGGCAGGTCAGCACGAAGCCGTCGCTCACCTCGTGCGCTTCGAGCGTGTAGTTCTTGTCCATCCGCACCTCGCCCTCGAGCACCTTCGCGCGGCAGGTGCAGCAGACGCCGCCCTTGCAGGCATAGGGCAGCGCCAGGCCCGCGCGCAGGCCGATATCGAGCAGGCTCGGGCCCTCGTAGGGCAGGCGCAGCTTGCGCGTCTTGCCGTCGATCACGATCTCGAGCGCGGCGGCCGGCGTGGTTTCGGTGATTTCCACCGCCGGCGCGCCGGCCTGCGGCAGCGGCGTGCCGAAGCGCTCGACGTGGACCCGCTCCGGCGCCACGCCGGCCGCGGCCAGCGCGGCCTCGGCCGCGTCCATCATCGGCGCCGGGCCGCAGATGAAGGCCTCGTCGATCGAATCGGGCGGCACCAGCGTGTCGAGGAAGGCCGCGCACTTGGCCTGGTCGAGCACGCCGTTGAACAGCTCGACGTCCTGCTGCTCGTCGGACAGCACGTGGTAGAGCGCGAAACGCTGCATGAAGCGGTTCTTCAGGTCTTCCAGGCCTTCGGCGAACATGATCGAATCGACGCTGCGATTGCCGTAGATCAGCGTGAAGCGGCTGCGCGGCTCCAGTTCGAGCGTGGTGCGGATGATGGCCAGCACCGGCGTGATGCCCGAACCGCCGGAGAAGGCCAGGTAGTGCTTGCCGGCTTCGGCGTTCAGGTGCGTGAAGAAACGGCCGTCGGGCGTCATCACCTCGATGCTGTGGCCGGCCTTCAGCGTGTCGAAGGCGAAGTTCGAGAAGCGGCCGCCGCGCACGCGCTTGATGCCGATGCGCAACTCGCCGTCGCGTTCGTAGTCGGTGGTGCCGACGCAGATCGAATAGGAGCGGCGCGTTTCCTCGCCGTCGATGTGCGCCTTCAGGGTGACGAACTGCCCTTGCGTGAAGCGATATTGCTCGCGCAGTCCGAGCGGAACCTCGAACGAGACCGTCACCGCGTCGGCCGTCTCGGGCTGCACCTCGCGGATGCGCAGCGGATGGAATTGCGGAGTCGCCATGTCAGTAGGGCTTGAAGTAGTCGAAGGGTTCGCGGCAGTCGAGGCAGCGATAGAGCGCCTTGCAGGCCGTCGACGCGAACTGGGCGAGGCGCTCGGTATGGACCGAGCCGCAGCGTGGGCAGGCCGGCGCGGCCGGGGGTTTCGGCGCGAAGCGGATCACTTTCGAGGTGCCGCCGGGGTTCGGGGCGGGGCTGCCGCAGTTGCCGATCGGCGGCGCGATGCCATAGGCGCGCAGCTTGTCGCGGGCAGCCTCGCTGATCCAGTCGGTGGTCCAGGCCGGCGACAGCACGGTGACGATCCGGTGGGCGGGCGCGCCGATCCGCGCGAGCGCGGCCTCGATGTCCTCGGCGATCTGCGACATGGCCGGGCAGCCCGAGTAGGTCGGCGTGATCACGATCTCGAGCAGGCCGTCGTCGGCTTCGCGCAGTTCACGCAGGATGCCGAGTTCGCGGATCGAGACCACCGGAATCTCGGGATCGGGCACGGTGTCGAGCGCGGCGCGGATCGCGACGAGATCGGGGGCCGGGGCGGGGTTGGCTGGCGCGGGCATGGCGGCTTTCGTCGGCGTGGCGGCGTGCATGCTCAGCTCACCAGCTCGCACCCGGATGCTGGCGCGCCAGGCTCTGCATCTGCGCGAGCAGGAAGCCCATGTGCTCGGAGTGCTCGCCGAGCTTGCCGGTGCTGACGTGCGCCACCGGCGGCGGTGCGTCCAGCGTGGCTTCGGCGAGTGCCGCGTCGACGTCGGCGCGCCAGGCGGCTTCGAGCGTGTCCGCAGCGGGCGCGATGCCGGCCGTCGCGACCTCGCGCTCGACCGCGTCGACGGCAAAGCATTCGCGGGTATAGGGCATCAAATAGTCGAGCGCAGCCTGCGCGCGGCGATGCGAGGCTTCGGTGCCGTCGCCGAGCCGGATCAGCCATTCGCGCGCGTGATGCTCGTGGTAGCGCGTCTCCTTGATCGATTTCGCGGCGATCGCGGCCAGCTGGGCGTCGTTCGAGGCCTCGAGCGCGGTCCAGAGGTGCAGCATCAGCGTCGCGTAGAGGAAGTTGCGCACGATCGTCACGGCGTAGTCGCGGTCGGCCTGGGCCGTTCCGCTCAAGGGGCCGTGATGCGGCAGCTCGACCAGCGTCAGGTTGGTGAATTCGTGCTCGCCGCGGAAATAGGCGTAGTCGTCCTCGGTCTTCGCGGTGCCGGTCAGCGCGCGTTCGAGGTCGGCCGCGTGGGCATAGAGCAGTCGCGCCTGGCCGACCAGGTCGAGGCTCATGTTGGTCAGCGCGATGTCCTCTTCGAGGATCGGGCCGTGCCCGCACCACTCGGCATTGCGCTGACCGAGGATCAGCGCGCTGTCGGCGAGGCGCAGCACGTAGGCAAGATGGGAGGCCGGGTTCGTCGTCATCGCGGGCTTACATGTGGTTGACTTCGTCGGGCAGCGTGTAGAAGGTCGGGTGGCGGTAGATCTTGTCGCCGGCGGGTTCGAACAGCTCCGCCTTCTCGTTCGGATCGGATGCCGTGATCGCCGCCGACGGCACCACCCAGATGCTCACGCCTTCCTGGCGGCGCGTGTAGACGTCGCGCGCCATGCGCAGCGCCATCGAGGCGTCGGCGGCGTGCAGGCTGCCGCAGTGCTTGTGATCGAGCCCCTGCTTGCTGCGCACGAATACTTCCCAGATCGGCCATTCCTGTTTCATGTCTGTCTCCTGCTGGATGAGGGGCGGTTTCAGGCGGCCTGCCGTTCGGCACGGCGCGCGCGTTTCTCGGCATGGGCGAGCGCGGCTTCGCGGACCCAGGCGCCGTCGTCGTGGGCCTTCACGCGGGTGGCGAGGCGCTCGCGGTTGCAGGGGCCGTCGCCGTTGACGACACGCCAGAACTCGTCCCAGTCGATCACGCCATAGTCGTAATGGCCGCGCGATTCGTTCCACGCCAGATCCGGATCGGGGAAGCTCACGCCGAGCACACGGGCCTGCTCGACCGCCGCGTCGACGAATTTCTGGCGGAGGTCGTCGTTCGAGATCCGCTTGATGCCCCATTTGGCCGACTGGTTGCTGTGGACCGAATCGGCATCGCTCGGGCCGAACATCATCAGCACCGGCCACCACCAGCGGTTCACCGCCTGCTGGACCATCTCGCGCTGCGCCGGCGTGCCGGCCATCATCGCCAGCAGCGCGTCGAAACCCTGGCGCTGGTGGAAGGATTCTTCCTTGCAGATGCGGATCATGGCGCGTGCATAGGGGCCGTAGGTGCAGCGGCAAAGCGGGATCTGGTTCATGATCGCGGCACCGTCAACCAGCCAGCCGATCACACCGACATCGGCCCAGCTCGGCGTGGGGTAGTTGAAGATGCTCGAATACTTGGCCTTGCCGGCGTGCAGCGCGTCGACCAAGGTGTCGCGCGAGACGCCAAGCGTTTCGGCCGCGCTATAAAGATAAAGACCGTGCCCGGCTTCGTCCTGCACCTTGGCGAGCAGGATCGCCTTGCGCTTGAGGCTGGGCGCGCGCGTGATCCAGTTGCCCTCGGGAAGCATGCCGACGATCTCGGAATGCGCGTGCTGGGAAATCTGGCGTACCAACGTCTTGCGATAGGCCTCCGGCATCCAGTCCTGCGGCTCGATCTTGCCGTCGGCGCCGATCACGGCGTCGAAGCGCGCCTGCTCGGGAGAGGCGGTGGCGTTCGTGCCAGCAGCGTCGGCGGGGGCCGGCTGGCCGGGGAGGTCGAGGGATTGCGTATACATGGCGATCGTCCCGTTCGGGGAGAAGGTAGAGCGCAGTATAAACCAACCGTCCGGTCGGTTAATTAATTTTTAGAGATATCGGATGGCTTGCGCTCCACTGGGCCTGGATCGGCGGCGATGCAAAAACCGGGGCGATATCGGGCACAATCGACCACTTTCCCGTACTTCCCGGTGAGCCGGATCGAATCATGAGTTTCCGTCGTCGTTTGTTGCCGGCCGTTGTCGGCGGTCTTGCGTTGTGGTGGGCTGGCGCGGCAAGCGCCGCGGATGGGGATGCGTCGCGCTGGGTGGCGGCCTGGGCCACCGCGCTGCAGCCGATTCCTGAACTGGCTTCGCCGCCTCCTCTATATAGAGCGCCTGAAGTCGCGGGTCGGACGCTGCGCGAGATCGTCTATCCGAGTGCGGCCGGCGACAAGATCAGGGTGCGGATCAGCAACGCCTATGGGCGAGCGCCGTTGTCGATCGGATCGGCGCGGATCGCGCGTTCCGCGGGGACG
Source organism: Burkholderia sp. Ax-1720 (assembly GCF_011753035.1). Taxonomy (NCBI): domain Bacteria; kingdom Pseudomonadati; phylum Pseudomonadota; class Betaproteobacteria; order Burkholderiales; family Burkholderiaceae; genus Burkholderia; species Burkholderia sp. Ax-1720. The sequence continues at coordinate 29,469 of NZ_VWWK01000075.1, forward strand.
GCCGCGGTGCGGGGCGACATCGCCGCGCAACTGAGCTTCGGTGGGCGGCGCGATGTCGTGCTGGCGCCGGGCGAGGAGCGCGACAGCGATCCGGTCTCGTTGCCGGTGGAGGCCGGCGCGCCGTATGCGATCAGCCTGTTCGTCCATGGCGAGCAGAAGCTGACGGCCTGGCATCGCGTCTCGAACCAGATCAACTATGTCTCGACGCCGGGCGACCATGCCGCGGATACGAGCGGGGACGCCTATAAGGTTCGGATCACCCAGTCAGCCTGGGTCAGCGAACTGGCGGTCGAGGCCGGGCCTAACGCGGTAGGTGCGATCGCGGCGGTTGGCGACTCGATCACCGATGGCATGCGTTCGAGCCTGAATCGCAACCGGCGCTGGCCGGACGGGCTCGATCGCCGGCTCGACGCGGCCGGCGCGCGCCAATGGGGCGTTGTCAATCTCGGGATCAGCGGGAATCGCTTGCTGAGCGACTCGGCCTGTTATGGCGTCGCGCTCGAGCGCAGGTTCGAGCGCGATGTCCTTGCCCGCTCGGGGGTGAAGGCGGCCGTGCTGCTGGTCGGGATCAACGACATCAATTTCCAGGCGATGCCGCCGCGCGCCGGCCTCGACTGCGATGCGCCGCATACGAAGGTCGATGCGCGGGCTTTGATCCAGGGATATCGCCATCTGATCGCGAGCGCCCACGCGAAAGGAATCGCCTTGTTTGGTGCGACGCTGACGCCGGCGTCCTTGCCTGCGGAGCGTGAGGCGATTCGTGTCGAGGTGAATCACTGGATCCGGACCTCGGGGGCGTTCGATGGCGTGGTCGATTTCGATGCCGCGCTGCGCGACCCCTCGCGACCGCAGATCATGCAACGTCGTTACGACAGTGGAGACAACATCCATCCGAGCGACGCAGGTTATGCGGCCATGGCGGATGCGGTGCCGATCGACAAGCTGCTGGAGGCCGCGAAGCAGCGTTGAGTCGCGATGAAAAACGAGCGCCGTCATGGTGCCCGAATTTTTTTAACAAAGTTCTTAAAAAAGACTTGCGTGCCTGCTAAAGCCTGCTTAGAATCACGCCTCTTTCGCGCTAACGGAAACGCGGCACGAAAGAGGAAGCAAGGTTGGACAAGTCGAGCGCCTGAGCAGTTGGCCGCTGATTCGTTTGGCTGAGAAGTGATCGACGAAGTCTGTTGATCGCGGCGCTGAAAAAAGTAGTTGACGCGCTGCGAAATGTTGATC
>NZ_VWWK01000076.1:0-30163 GCF_011753035.1 Burkholderia sp. Ax-1720
CGCCAGGCGGCGCCGGCCGCGTCGAGCGCGCGCGTGCCGAGCGTCGACATGGTGCCGCCCACGCTCGAGGCGGTCGAGGCCAGCACCCGGCCGGCGGCCATCGCGCTGCCGGCGAGCATGCGCCAGCCGCCGCTGGCCAGGTCGAGCCCTCGCCTGAGCAAGGTGCCGCGCAGGCCCAGCACGCTCATCGTATTGCGCACCAGGGCATAGGCGCTGACCACGCTGGACAGCACGCCCAGCAGCGAGCCGAGCCCGAACACCAGGCCGGCGACCGCGGCGACCACCGTGCCGATCACCCGCGCCGCGCCGCTGTGATTGGTGATGAAGGCGTTGAGCCTGGTGAGGGCGCCGACGGCCATGTCGAGGCCGCTGTTGTAGAGCGGCGTGACGGTTTCGCCGATCAGCGCCTTGAGCGTCTCGAACTTGGCATGCAGGTCGGCTTCCTTGGCGCGCGTGAGTCCGCTGGCGGCCTGCGCGCTGGCGTCGACGCCGGCCGCCTTGCTGCCGCTTTCCTCGTCCTGCTTCATGTCGGCGCGATGCTGGTAGATCGACATGAGCAGCTTCGCGGCATCGGCATTGGGGAGGATCGAATTGAGCAGCTCGGCGACCTTGTCGTCGTCCTTGATGCCCTTTTTCGCGAGCGCGGGCACCAGCACGGCGTCCACCCAGGCCAGCGGCGAGCGTTGCAGCAAGGCGTCGCCTCTCAACGCGCCCTGGTCGAAGCCGGTCACGGCGCCGTCCTTGCCGTGGTGAACCGCCTTGCGGTCGATGAAGCCGAGATCCACCAGGTTCTGCGTGGCCTTCGCGGTGGTGTGTCCCTGCGAGAGCTGGTTGACCAGGGCGGCCATGCCCTTGCCGGCGGCCGCGCCGCTGCCCACCGTGTCGAACAGCGACTTCATCTGGAAGTAGAGCGCGTCCGTGCTCAGGCCCTTGGCCGCATCGCCGCCGGCCTTCATGAAGCCGGCCCACTCGGCGGGCTTGATGTCGCCGGCCGAGATGTTCATCAGCTTCTGGATCGCGTCGGTTTCCCGCGCAATGCCGGCGGCGTCCTTGAAACCGTCGCGATCGTGCGCGACGGCCAGCAGGGCCGTGACCTTGGCGTTGTTGGCCTTGGCCTCCTTGTCGTCGTACTTGGCCAGGTTGCTGAACTGCATCTTCGCCACCGCGGTGCTGAGCGTTTCCGCCAGCGCCTCGGTGCCGGTCATCTGCAGCGAGTCGCGCATCAGGCCGAGGCTGCCGGCCATGCTGATACCGGGCGAGTCGGCGGTGCGCGCGTAGCGTTCGGCCTGCCGCGCGGTCTGCTCGTCGACGCCGAGCGCGCGGATCTGCGCGCGCGCGTCGTCGACCTCCTTCGAGGCATCGATCGCCTTGTGCAGGCCCTCCAGGACGGACTTGCCGGCCTCGCGCAGCGACTCGCCGGTTTCCTTGAGGACCTGGGCGTTCTCCGCCAGTCTCTTGCGGCGTTCCTCGGCCTGCGTCGCGCGGTCCAAGGCTTTCTTGGTGTCGGCGATATCGGCGTTGAGCTCGCGATGGCGGGATGCCAGCTCGCGCGTGCCGAGCCCGGCGCGGCCGAGTTCGTCGCGCAGCTCGCGCACCGCCTGGGTCTGGCTCTTGTGCCGGGTGCCGAGCTCGATCAGCGCGCCGCGCGCGCTGGCCAGCTCGCCGATCATCTGCTGCGAGGGCGGCCCGGAGGCGCGCATGCCGCGCGACAGCGTGTTGAAGCGCGCCTGCGCGGCGGCCAGCTCCTTCGAGGTGCCGGCCAGCTCGCCGCGCATGGCGCGGAACGACTTCACCGAGTCCTGCTGCTTGCCGAGCCTGTCGAGCTCCTCGCCCAGCGTCTCGATGTCTTTGTTGAATGCCTCGGCGGGCTTGGACGCGCGCTTGAGCGCGTCCTGCGCGGACTGGGTCCAGGCGGTGATGGTGTCCAGCATCACGCGCAGCTTGTCGGCGTCGTTCATGTTTCCTCGTATCCGCTACGTATCCGTGCGCGTTCGCGCCAGTCCATCAGCTCCGTCAGGGAGAAGCCGTCCATCTCGCGCGGTGCCCAGTGGAACACCGTCGCGATATCCGCCATCGCGTCTTCTACGCGCTCGGGGATTCCATGCTCGCTTTCAGCGACTTCGGCATCAAAAAACCGGCGAAGATGCCTCCCAGCGAGACCAGGTCGGCGGGGTCCATGGCGCGCACGTCGGCCGCGGTCAGCGCCGGGCTCGTGATGCGCGGCAGCACCTTGCACAGCGCGTCGACGTCGAGGTTGACGAGCGCCGACAGCGAGGTGCCGCGCAGCGCGCCGGCATCGGGCTTGGCCAGCGTCAGCTGGGTGATCGTCTGCTCGCCGCGCGCGATCGGCGTGTCGAGCGTGTGCGTGTTCTCGGCGTTGTCGCTGGTGCTCGTCGGATCCTGGTTTTCCGTGTTCATGTCGTCACTCATGGTGGCTAGGTTGAGGTGAGGGAAAGCGGTGCCGCGCCGTTCGGCGCGGCCGGGGTGTTACAGGCCGATCGCGTTGCGCAGGCCGGAGGCGAGGTCCGTGCCGTTGACGTTCTCGATCATGTTGATGAAGTCGAGTTCGATCAGCACGAAGCCGTTGATCGACAGCTTGTAGTAGCTGGCGTTGGTCGTGACCTTGAAGCTGGTGTCGTCCTTGACCTTGGCCTTGCCCATGTCGATTTCCTCGTGGCGGCCGCGCACCACGATCTCGACCGAGTCGTACTTCGCGCTGTCCTCGGCCTGGTAGGCGCCGGCGAAGCGCAGCAGCACGCCGTCGTGGGTGGTGATGCCCCACTGGCCGAGCACGTCTTCCATGAACCCGCCGCAGGTCCAGACCAGCTGGATTTCCTCGTTGCCGAGGTCCAGCTTGACCGGGCCGCTCATGCCGGCGCCCTGCCAGGATTCGGTCTTGCGTTTGAGCTTGGGCAGCTCGAGTTCCTGCACCTCACCGGCGAAACGGTTGCCGTTGTAGAACAGGTTGAAATTCTTGAGTTTGCGTGGCATTCCCATCGTGTCTGACTCCAGGTTGGGCCGTGGTTAGGCCGTCACGCGATCGGCGAAGGTCGCGAGATAGCGGTCGGTGAAGCGCTGGCGCAGCATCAGGTTCTCGAGCGGCGGCACCGGCGTGTAGTCGTAGTCGATGTACATCGCGCCCGAGGCGAGCTCGTCGGAGGTGTTCGGCTCCGGGTCGTACCAGGAGCTGCCGCCGATCAGGTAGCCGTTCGAGATCTGGCGGCGGAACCAGCCGTTGATGTTCTCGATGATGTCGCGGGCCAGCGACGGGTTCAGCGCGCCGTCGACGTTGCCCATCTGGGCCTCGGCCAGCGAGTCGGCGATCACCTGCGCGGTGCGCGTGTAGTTCTCGAACACGAACTTGGTGTCGGCCGCGCAGGTGCGCGAGCCCCAGAAGCGGAAGCCGTTGTAGTTCACCAGCGTCGTCACTTCGTTCTCGTTCAGGTAGCCCGCGTCGGTGGCCGGGTCCTGCAGGTCCCAGGACACGTCGGCCGAGATGCCCGTCACGCCGTTGACCACCACGTTCGAGAGCGTCTTGTGCCAGCCGATGTCGTTGTCGATCTTGGCGCGCAGGCCGGCGGCGATGGCCGGCGCGGGGATCGTCACGGTGGTGCTGGTGGTGCTGTCCCAGCCGAGGAAATCCGGCCACACGACCATCAGCTCGCGCTGGCCGAACTGCTTGCGGTAGGTGACCGCGTCTTCCTTGGTCTTGCAGCCGTAGGCCGAGACGTAGACGAAGGCGCGCAGCGACTGCGCGATCGGCGCCAGCGCATTGGCCACCGCCGGCGTGTCCAGGCCCGGCGCGACCAGGATGCGCGGCTTCACGCCCAGGCTCGCCTGCGCGGTCAGCAGCGCCTTGGCGCCCGTGTACTTGCCGTCGGCGGTGACCGTGCCGATCACGTTCGAGGCGGTTTCGGCGTCGTCCTTGCCGTCCGGCACGCGCACCACGACCGTGATCGGCTTGGTCTGCTGGCTGATCGCGTTGAGCGTGCGGTACAGCGTGCCCTTGGTGCCGGCCTTGCCGAGCGCCGAGACCACGTTGGTCAGCAGCACCGGGGTGTTGAGGGGGAAGGTGGCGTCGTCGGCGTCGGAGCCCGTGCAGACGATGCCGAGCACGGCCGTCGAGACGGAGCGGATCGGCGGGCCGCCGTCCGTGACTTCGATGACGCGTACACCGTGGTGGTAATCCTGCGGCATAGCTAAATCTCCAGTGGTGAGAGGGGTTCGGGGTGATGCGGCGCGCGGCTTACGGCTGCGCGGTCGAGGTCGGCGCCGGCGCGCTGGCCGTCTCCGACGTCGATTCCTGGGTGGGCGCGGCTTGCGCGGACGACGTCGGATCGGTGGTCGGCTGGCCGGCAGGATCCTGGGTCGGGCTCGGGGCCTGGTCCGAGGCGGCGGGCTGCGTGGTGCCGGCGTTCGAGTCCGTCGTCGTGCTCGTCGTCGCGTTCGTGTCGGCCGAGTTGGTCGGGCTGGGCGAGGTAGACGTGCTCGGCGGCAGCGGCTCGGCCTTCGGCGGCACATAGGGCGCCGGCTGCGACGGCCACACGATCGCGTCGGGCGAGCTCGCACCCTCGAAGGCGGAAACCAGGGCCATCTGGTACGCGGCCCAGGCCTTGAAGTAATAGATGCCCTCGTCGTCGAGCTGGCCGGCCGCATAGGCGTCGGCCTTGCCTTCGTTGGCCTTCCTGGCCTTGGCCATCAGCATGTCGAAGGTCTGCTGCGCGGCGGCCTGCTGCTCGGCGGCGATCACCGAGGCGGGCACCACCCAGGCACCGTCCACCCACGCGTGGCGCGGCGACGGACGCGGCTCGGTGGTCAGGCCCAGCTCGTCGGGCGTTTTGCCGGCCACCGAGATCTCGACCGGCTCGCCGGTGTCGGTGCGGTAGCAGATCCGGCCGCGATAGTCGGGCAGCAGGAACCAGGCGCCGTCGCGATAGAACGGCCAGCTGGTGGGCGTGCGCTCCGGCGGCGCGTCGAGCGTCGCGTTGGCGGGGATCAGCCAGCGGCCGTCGTTGCGCGGGTCCGCGTCGGGCTGGCCGCTGCTCAGGTACTCGCCAGTGGACGAGCTGTAGTGATGGATCAGCATGGTTGGGTGTCCGTAGGGTTAGTAGGCGCGGATCATGGCGAGCAGCGCGATGTTTCGAGGACGGGATTCGTTGCCGCCGTCGGCGTTGATGGTGACGGCGTGGGTGTGGTTGCCTGCGCCCGCGACGCTGACGTTGTGGTTGTGGTTGCCAGCGCCGTCGGTGTCGAATGTGTGAGCGTGGTTGCCTGCCGACTTCGTCCAGGGTTGTACGGCATCGTCGACCGAGAATCCGCTATGGACACTGCCGCGATCCACGTCGGTGGTGTACAGCGGCGTCTGGTAGTCCAACTGGTGAACGTGGTCGCCAGCGGCATAGGTTGAACCGTGGTGACCGTGCCAGCCTTGCACATCGGTTGCCGCCGTATGCACGTGATCGCCGACCGCGGCTGCTGTCGCGCCGTGCGCGTGCGCCATGTTCTGCGTGCCCTGGAACGAGCCGATCAGGCGGTTCGGGTCCGTGTCGTTTCGACCGTCGGCGAGGCCGCGGATGAATTCGCCGCGCAGTTCCGGCAGGCGGAAGGTGGTCGTGCCGTCGCCGGTGGAGAAGCAGCCCCAGCGCCCGCCCGCCCAGTCGCTATCGGAGACGAGCGCGCCGCTGGCTTGTGCATAGGCCCAGAGCGCGGGATAGTCGCCGCGGTTCAGCAGGGAGCCGTTGGCCTTCAGGTAGCCGGCACGCACGCTGGTGCGCGGCTCGTAGACGATCTGCCCGACCGAGGACGTCGAGATCGCCGAGAGCACCCATTCGGTGGTCGCGAGGCGTTGCGAGCTGTCTCCGGCGGCGGGCGTGGGGCCGAATACGTTGCTGGTGAAGCGAGTACCGTCCGGAGCGAACGACACGACCGCCTGCGTGTTGCAGGTGATGCCGAATTGGCCGTCGAACGTGTGATACAGGCCGGTGTCCGGCGCGCCGTCGTTGACGAAGGTCAGCGACGGCAGCAAGGGCGTACCTTCGTCGAGGATCAGGCGCTTGCCCGATGCCATCGTGACATCACCCTGGATCACGCCGCCGGTGCGCTTGTCCAGCGGATCGACCATCGCCTCGGTCCAGACGCGCTGTCCGTCGATCCGGAAGGTGCGGTCCTGGATGATGTACTGGGCGGCATGATCGGGCGACCACCAGCCGAAATGCTGGCTGTTTGCGTACAGGAAGCCGCTGAATGCACCGAGATGGATCGAGCCTTGCTCGACGGTCGTATTGACGCTCAGGTCGGCGAGGATGGTGGTCGTGCCGCCGATGGTCGTGCCGCAGGCGCTGCCGTCGATGACCACCCTGCCGTTGGCGAGCTCCCAGGAAAGTGGGCGGAAGTCGTTGAACGAGCCCGTCGCGTCGCCCGATTTGGTCGACAGCATGTAGAACGAGCGACCGTCGTTGCGCAGCATCACGCCGTAGTCGCCGCCGATCGCACGGAAATTGGCGCCGCCGGCATCGAGCTGTTGCGATGTGATGCCGTTCGTCACGTTGACGTTGCCTGCTACCTGAAGCAGATTCCGGCCGTCATCGGCCGTGGTGCCGATCAGCACGCGCCCCGACGGCAGCACGCGCATGCGTTCCTGGTTTGCCGTAACGAGCGAGGTGACGCCGCTGCCGGTCGCGCCGAGCATGGTGTTGCCGTCGCCCATGGCGGCGAAGTAGGCGGTGAGATCGTCGGTGTTGACGATCGCGCGGGCCTTGCCGCGGCCGATCGTCAGGGCGCCGAGCCCGACGATGTCGCCGGCCGACTGGATGGTCGAGACGCCGTCGTCGTTGATCGCACCGAACAGCACGCGCGCGCCGTAGGTCAGGCGCATCACGCGAGCCATGTTGCTGTCGTCGCGAGCGTCGTTCGGTTTGCCGTTGAGGCGGAAGTCCAGGTACTCGGTGCCCCAGGTGCCGTTGTTGAAACCCGCGTTCAGCGAAGCGACCACACGTGGCGATCCGTCCGTCACGCGAGGGTCGTTGAAGGTGGCGGAGAAGCGGATCTTGCCCTCGCTGCCGTGCTGCGCATCGGTGGGGGAGACGTTGATTTGCGCGTTGTCGCTGCCTACCGTATTGCGTACGCTCACTGCGCCATTGAACGTGCCGCCGTCATAAGACATGTACCGCTTGGCCGCGCCCAGCGGCGTCACCGCGCGTACATCGTCCGTGCCTGCCTTGACCTCGTCCTGCGTGGCCAGCTCGACCACGCCCTGGCGGATGGTCGTCGCCGGCGGGTTGAGAAAACTGGTCGATCCGAACTGCAGTTGCGAGGCATCGATGCTCGCGAACACCGCGTCGGCCGCCAGCAGCAGGATCGCCGAGGGCGACTTCTCCATGATCGCCGTGTCCTGCACATACACGCCGAACAGCACGCCGTTGTCGAGATAGAGTCCGAAGCCGAACAACGAATACTGGTCGTTCGTATCGTCCTGGATCACGACGTGGATCGTGTCGGGCGCGACGTTGTCGCCGCCGAAGGTGGTCACGCGCTTGCGCTCGTTGGGCAGCGCCTGCAGGCCGCGATCGAAGGCGAAGCCGGCCGTTGCGAGGCCGATCGAGACGACCTTGCGTGCCGCGGTGCCGGTATTGCCCTGCGCGACCAGCGCGGCCCGCCCGGCATCGGTGATTTGGATCAGGTTTCCTGCCATGTTCAGTTATCCGTGAGGTTCAGCCTGCGATAGAGAGCCGCCTGGGCGCCGGCGCCGATGCGTTGCCTGCCGCTCGCGCTGAAGCCCTGCGTGAGCGTGTAGTGCGCGCTGCCGCGCTTGGCGCGATCGACCTCGGCGATGATGTCGGCCACGTAGTCGGCCGTGACGGGCACGTTGTCCCGCTCGCCCACCGTCAGCACGATTTCGAAGGTGCCCGGCTGGCCCGGCGGCGCGGTCTCGAACCACTCGCGCATCGCCACGTTGGCGCCGAACGAGGCGCACACCTGGCGCACCGCCTCGGCCGTGCCCTTGATGCGCGCGATGCGGATCGCGGCCTTGACGCGCGCGCGCTTGACCTGCTCGGGCCAGTAGTCCTTCCAGGTCTCGACGCCCATGTGCCAGGCCAGCCACGGCAGGAAGGCGAGCGGGATGCGGTCCGGGTCCATCAGCGTGTCGAGCGTGACCGGGATCGCGCCGAGCGGCGCATTGGCCTCGGCCAGGCGCTGCTCGAGCACGGTCGCGTTCGGCGGCAGCAGCTTATTCATCGGCCACTCCGCCATCGACCAGCTCGATGCCGGTGCAATACGGCGCCTGGCCTGCCGAGATCGGCACGCCCGCGGCGGGCGAGTCGAGCAGCACCTTCTGCACGCCCGGCACGCGCAGCGCCGCATAGAGGCCGTCGAGCGTCACCTCCATGCCGATCCGGTGCATGTCGCTCGCGAACTGGGTGACGCGTTTCTGCGCCTCGGCCAGCGCCACCGAGCGATCGGGGCCGGCGAAGAAGCGCAGCGTGGCGTGGATCGCGTAGGGCACGATCTCGGCGCTCTGCACGATCACCTGGTCGGCCTGCGGACGCTTGCCCTCGAGCTCGGCGCGCACGGCGTCGAGCAGGGCCGCATCGGCGCTGCCGTCGCCGTCTCGCGACAGCACGGTGACCACCATCACGCAGGGCTCGGGGCTTTTCGCCGAGGCGGACAGCACGCGGCCGTCGGCCGAGCGCGCATGGAATTCGTAGGCCTCCTCGGGGCCGGCCACCGAGAAGCCGCGCGGCGCGAGCTGCACGCGCTCGCGCAGGCTGTCGTCGTCCTCATAGGTCGGCGCGATGCCGTTGTCGGGGTCGCCCGCCGAGATCTGCAGGCGGTCGACGTCGAACAGCGCGGCGATATGGTCGAGCGTGGAGCCGCTCGCATAGGCCAGCAGGATGCCGCGCGCCTTGTCGTTGACCAGCTGGCGCAGCAGCATCTCGCGGTAGGCGCTCTCCTGCAGCAGCCGCGCCAGCGGCTCCGATTCGAGCGCCAGCGTGGCGGCGAGCTCGGCCTGCTGGTCGGCCGGGTAGAGCGCGAGCAGGCTCGCGCGGCGCTCGGCGTAGAGCGTCTCGAAGTCGATGGTGTCGACGATGTCGGGCGCCGGCAGCTGCGAAAGGTCGATCGGCGTCGTTCTCATGCGGGGGCTCCGTTCGTGACCGGCACGCGCAGCGTGACGGCCTCGTCGAGTTGGTCGGTCCAGCCCTCGATGTCGAGGGTCTGGCTGCCGTCGAGCGGGTCGTCGCTCGAGGCGCTCAGTTGCACGCTGCTCACCGTGAGGCGCGGTTCCCAGCGCATCAGCGCGGTGGCCGTCGCCGCGTACAGGCGCACGCGCGTGGCGCCGTTGTTCGGCGCGTCGACCAGCTCGGGCAGCTCGGAGCCGAAACTGCGGCGCTGCAGGCAGGTGCCCAGCGGCGTCATCAGGATTCGCGTGACCGATTGCGCCAGGTGGTCGGCGCCGGAGATCGAGCGGCCGGTGACCGCGTTCATGCCTTTCATGCGCCTCCCGGAAGCGGTTGACTGGTGATCGCGTTCTCGCCGCGTGCCTGGTGCGTGTGCGAGACCAGGCTGACCTGGCCGGCGATCACGTCGCCGGTGAAGGCGGCCGAGCCGTCGATGCGCATCACGTTGCCGCCGCCGCCGTCGGTGCCGCCCTTGCCCGTCATGCCCGATTCGAAGGCGAACGGGCCCTTGACGGTCATCGCGCCCGTGCAGGTGGTGGTCTGCGCGTCGAGCGTGACCGTGTCGGCCTTCACGGTGGCCTCCTTGGTTTCGATCGTCACCGACACCGGCGCGACGATGCGCACCGTCGCGCCGGCCGGCAGCTCGGCCAGCAGCGCATGCGCGGCGTGGTCGTAGCTGATGCGCGCGCCGTCGGTATAGACGCGCGTATGCGTGTCGGGCGAGTTGTCGGGCTGCGGGGCGGCATCGGAGTAGAAGCCGCGCAGCGCGACCGCCTGCGCCGGATCGCCCATCGGTGCGAGCAGCACCACCTGTTCGCCGCGCGTCGGCGGCAGCCATTCGCGCGTCGCGCCGGCGGTGCCCGCAATCCAGGGAATCCAGTTCGTCTGCAGGCCGTCGTCGTCGGTCTCGCCGATCGCGACCCGGCACAGGCCGTTCGCATGATCGACATCGAGGATCGATCCCTTGCGTACCGCGTTGCGTGCCTTACGGTGAATTTCGTTCGCGTCCATGTCGATCATGTTGCCGTCGTGACGCTTGCCGGGCGAGCGATGGCATGTGTGTTCGCATCGAGTACGTTTGGAGTCCGGATGGATTCGACTAGGCGAGGGCGAATGCCGGATAAGTCGTTGCGAGCGCAACGACATGGGGAATGGAAGATTGGGGCGAGAGAAACGCAACGAGCCGCTTGAAGCGGCTCGTCGAAGGTGAGGCGGGGAAGAGGGGGGGCGGCAGCTCAGGCGATCACGGCAGCCATGGCGAATCCGCGTCGATCACGTATTGGATGACACGCTTGCCGTCGGCGCCGACGCTGACCATCACGCTCTCCGACAGTTTCAGCTTGATGTCGAGGTTGACGCGATCGTCGGCCAGCAGGTTCGCGTAGAAGGTGAAGCCGGTGCGCCAGAGATCGGGGTTGGCGACGATCGCGGGCTCGTTCAGGCGGATCCACTCGAGCAGGGCGATCGTCACGTTGTCGATATCGGCGGCGGTGGCCCACAGGTTGACCTCGCAATCGTATTCGTAGTCGAACGAGGCGCTGCGCGCGCCGGTCGAGACCACCGCGCCGGCGCTGATCGACATCAGCATGGCATCGGGCGTGGCGACGAGCGCGGGCACCGCGGCGAGGATCGCGGCGCGCAGGCTGGCGGGCTTATTCATGGGCGCTCACCCCCGAGGCGATGGCGGGCGGGGCGGCGCTGGCGCCGACGCCGACCCCGGCCTGGCAGGTGGCCACCATGTCCACCTCGGCGGCGCAATTGGCCCAGGCCGCGCGCGCCTGGTTCAGCGCGTCGCTGAGCTCACCGTTGCTGCGCGGGTGCATTGCCGGCAGCGTGCAGCGCGTCACCGTCGCGCAGGCGTTGAGCGTAATCGTCGGCGCCGGCGAGGGCGGGACTGGCGTGCAGGCGCACAACATCGTCAGGCAGGGCAGTATCGGCCCAGGCGCGAATCGCTTGGTTCTCATCGATCAGTTTCCGCAGTTGCTGTTGATAGGACGCGAGCCGCGCGTCGACCTGGCCGCGCGTGCGCTCGAGCTGCGCGCGCTGCGCGTCCTGCTCGCGTACCTGGCTGGTGAGCCGCGCGATCACCGCGTCGCGCGCGTCGGCGTCCTGGCGCGCCTGGCTGGCGGCGGCCGTCGCGCCGGCCAGGCGCTCCTGCAGCAGGCGCGTGTACTCGTAGCCGGCGCCGCCCGCGGCCAGCACGGCCAGCGCGATGCCGAGCTGCAGGCCAGGCAGGCTCGGCAGGTTCATGCGGCCGCCTGGTCCGCGCCGGCGTACTTCTGGTAGGCGCGCTCGAGCCGCACGTCGTAGAGATTGCGCGCGTAGTCGCGGCCGTTGTAGGCGGCGGCGAAGTCGGCCCATTTGCGGCCCTTCAGCGCCGCGAGCAGGGTCTTGTCGGCGAGGATGAAGCGCACGAAGGCGTCGAGCTGCGCGCTTTCGCCGGTTTCCATGCGCGACACGAAATCGTCGACGCTGGCGTAGCCGAGCCGCTGCCAGTGATAGCCCATGATCTGGAACGCGCCCCAACTGGCGGCCTCGTAGGCCGAGCGCGCGTCGATCCGGGCGGCCGCGTCGAGCCGCACGTATTCGGCGGCGCCGCCCTGGTAGCCGCCGGCGCTCGGGTTGACGATGTCGGGGCTGGCGGCGGCCGCGGCGCTGGCCGCGTCCTGGCCGAGGTTGGCGACGAGTTGCCGGTACATCACGTGGCGCTCGAACAGGATCTTGGGCCGGCCGTCGCCGAGGAAGCCGGCGCCGTTCGACTCCACTTCGTTGACCGCGCGCACGCAGGCGGTCGACACGCCGAGCCGGTTGGCGGCGGCCAGCAGGTCGGCGTTGGTCAGGTCGCGCGGGTCGCGCTGGCCGGTGGCGAGCGCGTTGTAGGTCTTGGGGCCGGCGATGCCGTCGACCACCAGGCCGGCAACGGCCTGCACCGCCTTCACGGCGCGCTCGGTGGCTTCGTCGTAGATGTGGGTGACGGCGAGCGGGTAGCCGGCGCGCACCAGGCGTTGTTGCAGCAGGCCGACCTCGGCGCCGCAGTCGTTGAAATGAAGGACGTTCACGCTTGCTTGCTCCGCAGTAGATGCGCGATGTCGCCACGCGCGAGATGGACGAGGATGGCCAGCAGCACGGCGAGCGCGGCCTGGAAGAAGCCGGTGGCGCGCGCGTGCAGCAGCAGTTCGATGCCGGCGCCGCCCGAGACGGCGACGATCGCCCAGGCGGCCCAGGCGACGTGGAAGCGGTGCCGCGCGCCGTTGCGGCGATAGGCCAGCACGCGCACGATCACGGCGAGATGGGCGGCGAACGCGACCAGCGCATAGGACAGGTGCATGTCATTGCCCCTTGCGCAGGAAGGCCAGCAGGTCGGCGCTCTTGACGCGCTCGATCAGCGTGAGCGTGACGGTGATCACCAGCGCCGCGGCGAAGAACGCGGCGACGCCGGCCGAGCGGATCGGCACCACGTTCATCAGCTCGGGCGCGGCCAGGTAGCCCATCACCAGCGAGATCAGCATGTAGGCCGCGCGGCGCGCGATGCCGAGATCCTTGGCGGTGACCACCACCAGGGCGGCGCCGGCGAAGGCGCCGATCAGCGTGTCGCCGTCGATGCCGGGCGAGATGCCGACGATGCCGAGCGCGGCGAACAGCGCGGCGGCGGTGGAGATATTCGGTTCAGCCATGCGTGGTCGCCATGTTCAGTTGAAGAGTTGCAGGAGCGGGCGGACCTGGTCGATCGCCACCGGCGCGGGCATCTCGACCACGGTGCCGGCCGGCAGCGCCACGCCGAGCGCGGCGATGCCGGGATTGGCGGCCATCACCGCCTCGACCGTGCCGGAGGTGCTGCCGTAGTAGCGCCAGCACAGCGCGTCGAGCGATTCGTCCTGCAGAGCGGTGACCTTCATCGTCTTGCCTCCTGCTTGGGTTGGCCCGGGGCGCACGCGCGGCGCGAACCGGGGCTCGTCGAGAGCGGGGCGTGCGCGGCCGGCGTGAGGCCTGGCGCGCCCAGGTAATGCGCGGAGATCCGCACGAAGCGCTCGACATGACGCGTGGGCGCGCTGTCGCGATACGGATTCGGTGTGTCTTGCTTCGCCATCGATGAGGCCGGACCAGGGGTGATTGAGCTGGTGTCCATGTTCGGCATTCGCGCCGGGCGGCTCAATGGGCGGGGTTTGTCGGGGGGATGGGGACAGTGAAGGGCGGAGCGTGCTTCGTCGCGAGGGCGATGGCGGGCGAGGCGTAATGCGCGGGTGGGGCGGGGATGCCGTGCAGCCGGATTGCAGCTTGGGCGGGCTGGCGCGAGCTTGATTGAGGTGGCGCAACCTTGGTTTTGCGCTGCAGCTTGCGCGCAAGTGCTTGACCGGAAAGGCTTCGCGGCGCGTCGATGAAACTCCGAAGGCAGGGGTTGTATGTCCGGCTACGTTCAGCAGCCGCGTTTGCTGATGAAACGAAGAATAGCGTGGCCGCCGGCGACGAGACCGAGTGAAATCACAAAGCTGAGTGCCAAAAGTACACCGGTGACAACGCTGTCCTGCCCTTCGGATCCGACTACGTCAAAAATGCGAAAGAGCGGTACCAGCATATCGAAGCCACGCTCGCTGTACAGCCAGAGCGGAACCGCATCGATACGGGTCACGAGGAAGAACACCGGGATGACGAGCATGATCGCGACCACCAGCCTTAATAGCTTTTTCATCGGACCAACACCGTTCCGTAATGCCTGATATTTGTGCCCGGGATGAGTTTGGGCGGCTGTGCCAAAAGAAACCTTCGTAGCTTAAATTGCGACTTGGATACCAAAGCAATGCATACAGTGCATACGCCAAGCAGGCCATTGGGATGCAAACGGAAGTTGCCGCGCTTGATGCCATTCACGATGGCGTGATCCCTCAAGGAATCCCAAAGCCACCCAAGCCGCCCGCCGCTTTGTCGGTTGACGATGTAGTACATCCCTTTCGGACGCGGGCCATTGTCTACAAGCGCCGTTGCATCGGGATTGTTGACGTAAGGAGTAGGCACGGCAAATGCCGTCCTGGAGTCTGCAAGACAGGTGCGAATCGCTGCAGGTGAGTCGATTGTCGTGACCGGGGCCGAATCACGCTGCCGAGGACGGTAGTTTGGGCGTGTCGAGGACAGCGGCTTTTGCGGCCAGCAGTTCGTCGCCGGAAACGTCGTATCGCCGTAACCAGGCGTTACTGCTGGCGACAGAGTTATAGACGGGGGCGTCCCCGTTGACCGTGCCTCGCTGAAGAATCGAAACGGTGTCGGCGACAATGGGGCGCAGCGCCGCATTGAGCACTACATAGGCAGGCGGGGCAGATGGCGCCGTGTCGCCTTCCGCGCCAGCCTCTGGTGCCACGCCAGCGCGGATCAGCAAACCTTGAGCGCAGTGCATCAGGTCGTACCAATCCTTCGGCAGTTCAGATTGCAAGGTGCTTAACCCGCCGACCTTGCCTAGCATCGCTTTGTCGATCAGTGTGAGCCAGTCGACAGTCTTGAGCCGGTCCGTGAGATCCCGAACCATCATGGAAATCGGGTTGCCGACATCGATGCCCGGGCCGAGCATTTGCGCTATGAAATATTCGCTGCTTTCGTTTTCGACTCGACCAGGCGGCGACAGATTGACCGCGAATCCTGCGTGCCCATGTATGGCGTCGACCGCTGTCGCCGCTTCGCGGAACAGCTGCACAAACGGTTCAGGGTTGGCCCTTACGACCGGCGCCGGGAACGTGAATACCAGCACGTCGAGGCCTCTGGTGCCGAGATCGGCCTGAAATTGCTCGATGCAGAACGTGGTGAATTCGTAAAACGAGGCTTCGCGTGCGGTATCACCGCCAACAAACGTCGCATCGAATCCCTCGTTGGCTCCGACACTGGACGCAAGTGACGCCAGCGCCGGCGCTTTGGCGATTGGAAGCGCCCGCTTGCCGTTGAACCACATCCATTTCAACGGTTGCTCGGTGCCGGGCGTCCCTGTGCCTCTGGCGACCGTCACATATCGGTCGAACACCCACGCGAGTGCATCGCGTTTGTTACGCGTGTATCCGCCCTTGAAATACATTGCCGAGCGCACAACCAAGGCGGCACCGATGCCCTTGTGGGCATAGCGAGGCTCGAAAATCGCGTTCGGCATCATGCCGGCCTGGGCCAACCGCTGCAACTGCTCGTGATCGTGGTTCATCGTTGATTCGTTGCAATGTCAGGGAAGGGGAAACGGCATGCGTGGCGACATAGGCCCGCCAAGGCCTCCTTTCAACCCTTGCCCAATGAGTTTGCGCAGCGCCGAAGCGGCCGATTGCGTGCTTTCATCTTGGTTGGGTTGCTCGTCGGAGCATCCGCAGTCGCTTGGTCCCATCGTAGCGAATTTGGACGGATTACCGGCGATGCGCTCATACGCTTCCTGTTGTTTCGGATCGAACTGATCGGGCGGGAATTTGATTTCGACTACCGACTTCAGGTTGTCTTGTGTCGGGGGCGACGATGGATCGTTGACGATTACTACGTCCGGGCGCCGGATGTTACCAACGCCCGGCACGTAACCGTCTAGCCCGCCAGGCCAGTATTTTTGTATCCAGCCCGGTAAGTAGTCGTGCGCTTTCGTAATAACCTGCGAATCCATGATTGGGCTAGGCGGATCGCGCGACATGTCGTAGTTGATTTCGGCCTTGTAGGGACTCTGGTGGTCGCCAATAGCGTCCGCGGTCTTGAGGCGGCCGCTTACACATTGCTGCTTTAGCTTCTGCCCGGTAACGCCGATTGAAGGCATGGCATTACATTTGCAGATGACAAAGCAGAGTGCTTCGCGATCCTGCATGTCGAGTGAATTTCGGCGCACGCGCATTGGATTCGTGCGACCGTCGCCAGGCCCTGTTGCTCCTGCGCCAGTTCCTTGGGCGTAGTTGGTCATGACAAGCTCGAGTTCGACCTTTCGAAGGTCAACGATGATGACTGGTCCGCAGACAACCAGCTTGTGTAACCGTCAGCGTCTGTTTCCCCTGAAACGGTTTGCCCGTTCGAGCCGGTAACGGTATAGAAATGGCCGATGACCGGCCGGTCGGTGTCGTCATCCAGTACCTGAAAGCGACCCCGTTGCGGCCCGTTATTTGCAGGCTGCGAAAGCACGCTGAGTCCCGCGCCGATCGGCGCAACTGCGCTGCCGCCCGGTCCGGATGCCGGCGATGCGGTGGCGGTTCCCTGGGACGCGATCAGCGTGGCGCCGCATGCGGTCGTGTCGCCGTCGCATGCTACTGCGCGGCCGCCGAAAGTCATGTTCAGCTCGGTCGGCACCTTCACGATCGGGAAAACTCCGTCGCATCGCGGGCAAGCGGCCATATCCCCGATTAGTGCGAGCGATTTTCCGTCTACAGTGTGTGTCGGATCGCAAGTCAAAACGCGGCAGCCGTGCGAAGTCCCGTCGCCTTCACGAATGAACGCGAATCCCATGCTGGTCTCCGATGAAGAAGTCGTTCGGAATGTAGCATGGCCGTTCCTGCACTTAGCCTGTAGGAATTATCGGGCATAGCCGTGTGGTTTGGTCGCAGTTCTTGTAGTCTTCCCCGATACAACGCGCATGGAGTTGCCAATGCCAATCCCTCTCGCAATGCTGTCGCCCCCCCTATGTGTCGAGCATTCGCTTTGCTTCGAATTGATGAAAGGCGTCCCGGCCGCGGTTGTCGCGATCTTTGCGTCAGCATTGGCGGGGATGATCGCTTACCGGCAATACCGTGTTGCCAAGGCGAAATTGAATCTCGATTTGTTCGAAAAACGTTACGAGCTATTCGAGCATGTCTGGGCCCTGGCATCAGCAGTGATGCACGGCAAGGTAGTGGGCATGGTTGATCCCGTCAGACTGAACGTGACCAACGCGCTGCCGAAGATCGAATTTCTATTCGACGCTGGCATCGCGGCGTACGTTCGCGAGATCAACGAAAGCTCGGCAGAACTCTGGCAGATCCACCAACAGATGATGCAAGCCGGCTACGGCATCTCAACTGAATATGTGGAGCGTCGGCGATCGTTGGTTAGTTGGTTCGGAGAGCAAGCATTGGGTGGATGCCAAGCCCGCTTCGGTGCATATTTGGACGTTGCGAAGTGGTGAGCAGGGTTTGACGGTGTGCTGAAGTGTCCGGCGAAAGTGCAGCTGTGCAGTTAAATTGCCGCCTGCACACTAGCGGTCAACGGCAAATTTACCTTGTTTTGCCTTGAATAAGCGGTTTGCGAGTCGCGCAAGGCATTGATTTAATAAGGTTGCCATTTGTCGCTAAAGCTCCGAAGGCAGGGGGGGCGAGGCGTCGCCTCGTGATTATCAGCTCAGACGTTTTTCCTGGATGAGCGACGAAGGATGCGGTCAGCCCATCCAACGATCAAGACTGAACTGATCAACGCGAGAAAAAAGCTGATCAGGAGCAGCGAGCCATACAGATAATCCTCGTCCTCTTCGCCACCATACGAGCCGAGCGCACGAAAGATCGGCGCGGCGATGTCCCATCCGTTTCCGTTGTCGAACCAATGCGACAACCACGGAAGGGCGGTGACACCTACGTAGATCGGAAGCGTGAGAAGAAGTGTCAGCACAAGGCGAGCGAAGATTTTCATTTGACTGGGTCGTTTTTCGGAGGTGCGAATCGCGGGTGCCCGCTGAGACGGCGATGAGCGTGTTTGATGCGCGCCCATCCTCCATCGAGCGCCGAGGTCGGTACAAGCCGGCATAACAGCGCAGGCCGTGCAGCGATCGACGGCAACGAATCACCCACGCAAACAATCGTTCCCTATGCAACCATCTCGCTTCGCGCCGCGAGAGAAGGGTTCGCGTCGTAAAAAGACTGAAAGCCTTCGTTCATGAGACGCTGCGGGCAATGTAAAGCCACGCTTACAGGGGATCACGTTCACGGGGTGCGCGCGAACGGCCAGCATCGGGACGACACATCGGGTTCGATGCACACCACGGCCTCGCCGCAAAACAAACGAGAACGCCAGACACTGCCGCAGGCTCGATTCATACCGCAGACGACACTGCCGCGGATGCCATCACGCATCCCTGGCGGGACGCTTGCGAGCTTCGTATTCAGGATGTTGTCGCCGTTTCGCCCAGCCGATCGCGGCTGCCCGTCGTGCTTGCGCGATCGCGCGCACCGATCGGCGCCGGGGGCGAGCGCGGGTGTTTTCTCCTTCGCGCGAGTGCCCGCGCGAGGCTGGAAAACCGCGCGCGCATGTGTTTCGTAATGCTTTGGAAAGCAAGTTTTCATCAACGCGACACGCGATCGTTGCGGCTTCCGCATTCATTCCTGAAATTTAATAGTTCCAAGGGTTTACACCTAATCAATTTCGAATTGGCAGGCCGTTATCCCCTGCTGATGCCACGTAAGGGTCATCCCCTATTTGGCGGGTAAAACGTTTGCGCTCCGTCAAGAACGGGGCAAGGCCGACGGGGCGGGGCGATGAATCAGGAGCGTGGGCGGGACCGGCCGGAAGGCGGGCCCGGGGCCACGCTGCACGGCATTGGGGGGCGTGCGCGGGATGCGCAGCCTTGAGTGCAAGACATACCTAAAACGCAAAACTGGGAAACTCAACATGCGCAAGAGTGTTAGGCATCCAGCCTGGCAGGGTGCGGGTTTGTTGCTCCTGTTATGGGGGCTATTCCTGCTATCCGCGATGCATGCGCGCGCAGCGGTGCCGCTGCCGCCGAGCAATCACATCCGGATCAACCTGGGTGCGACGCCGTGGAAATACATCAAGGACGCCGATGACCCGAATTCGATGAATCGGGTCTTCGACGATTCGAAGTGGCAGTCGATCGGCGTGCCGCAGACGCCCGCCGACAACGACACCTTCATCAACATCGAGTCGGGCGGCGGCCAGGGCCAGCTGACCGGCAATACCAACTGGTATCGCAAGCACTTCACGCTCGATCCCTCGTTCGGTCCCGACAAGCTCAACCGCAAGATCCTGGTCGAGTTCGAAGGCGCGCACACCGGCGTGCAGGTCTACATCAACGGCCACTTCATCCCGGGCAACAGCCAGGTCGCTGCGAACGCGCAAGCCACGCACGTGATCGGCTTCATCCCGTTCGTGGTCGACATCACGCCCTACGTGCAGTTCAAGGACGCCAACGGCCAGCCCTTCGACAACGTGCTGGCGGTGAAGGTCTCGCGCGGCGACAAGTTCTTCGAGTCGCCGAGCTTCTCGGGCGCGTTCCGCTTCGGCCAGGACGACACGGGCATCTTCCGCCCGGTCTGGATGGACATCACCGACCGGATCCACATTCCCGAGAACGTCTACGCGGTGCTCAACACCTGGGGCACCTACGTGGCGACCGTCACGGCGAACGATGCGTCCGCAACCATCCGGGTGCAGACCAACGTCCTGAACGAGTATTCGTCCGACCAGCCGGTCACGCTGACCACCCAGATCGTCGACGCCTCGGGCGCCGTGGTGGCGACCGCGCAGGACACGCGCACGCTGCCGGCGAACAGCACCGGGCCGCTCGCGCCCGCCCTGTTCGACCAGATCCTGACGGTGAGCAACCCGCATCTCTGGTATCCGAACAACAGCATCTACGGTCATCCGTACATGTATCACGTGGTCCATTCGGTCAGCGTGAACGGCGTGGTGGTGGACACCAAGGAGAGCCCGCTGGGCATCCGCACCATCACCTGGAACCAGAACTTCCCGGTCATCAACGGCCACCCGCACTTCCTGTGGGGCGCCTCGGGCCGTTACGACTACCCGGCGCTCGGCTCGGCCGTGCCGCCGAACCTGCAATGGCAGGATCTCTCGCTGCTCGCGCAGGCGGGCGGCAGCTCCTATCGCCCCGGCCACTCGAGCCAGGGCCGCGAGTGGCTCGACGCCGCCGACGCCTACGGCATCATGATGCTGCAGCCCAGCGGCGACGGCGAGAACGGCTTCAGCGCGATCTGCAGCGGCACGGACACGGGCAACTGCGTGTCGGCCGACAACATCACGCTGAAGGAAGAACTGCATCGCGACATGATCATCCATGATCGCAACCATCCCTCGGTGCTCGCCTGGGAGGCGAACAACGGCAAGATGGACACCAGCATCGCCAAGCAGCTCAAGCAGATCTCGCGCACCTGGGATTTCATCAACACGCGCGCGCAAGCGGACCGCACGCCGGATCCGGCCAACGGCGACATCCTCGGCTGCTCGGGCCAGGGCTGCGACGTCGGCGTCAAGCAGAGCAACCCGGGCGTGCCGGCCTATGGCTCGGAATACTGGGGCGACGGCCTGGGCCGCTGGAAGTACGACTTCGAGATCCAATTCGCCGCGTCCTACATCCGCGACTGGGTGCACAGCGTGGCCGGCAAGTCGTTCGGCATGGCGCACTGGTACCTCGCCGATACGCCGGGTGAAATCAACACGCAGACCGACGGCACGCTGAACACCAACGTGCGTTCGAACGGCGCGTCGATGATGGACGCGAACCGCTTCCCGCGCCTGCTGTACTACATCTACCAGGCGCTCTGGACGCCGAACCAGATCAAGCCGGTGGTCAAGCTGGCGAACACCTGGAACCGCAACACCACCGGCAACGTGCGCGTCAACGCGTTCAGCAACTGCCACTCGGTGCAGCTGCGCCTGAACGGCCAGATCGTCGGTCCGGCCCAGACGCCGAACCCGGTCAACCAGGATCCCTCGGCCGACATCACGCAGAACACCACGCTGCTGCCGGGCCAGGTCCATTGGGACAACATCCCGTTCCAGCCGGGCACGCTGCTGGCCGAGTGCCTGAACGACGACCTGCAGGTCGCCGCCACCGACACGCTGGTCACGGCCGGCCCCGCCGACCACCTGCTGCTGACGGTCGATCCGCAGATCACCAAGCCGGACGGCGACACCTTCGTGCTGACCGCCAACGGCACCGACGCGGCCACGCTGACGGCCAAGGTGGTGGACGCCCAGAACAACCTGGTGCCGGACGCCGGCCAGACGCTGACCTTCGCCGTCACCGGCCCGGGTACCTATCGCGGCGGCTCGGACCACTACGTCGACCACTCGCAGCCGCAGGGCTGGCACGCGCCGGGCGATCCGAACCTGCTGGCCGAAGGCGGCATGGCGAAGATCGCGGTGCGCACGCAGTTCCAGCCGGGCACCGTCAACGTCACGGTCTCGTCGCCGGGCCTGGCCAGCGCGAACGCCTCGTTCGTGGTGCAGCCGGTGCCGCTGGCCGACACGCAGCCGTTCGACGGCACCGACATGAACGTCGGCCCGCAGCAGCAGACCGCGCCGCAGATCCTGACCCAGCCGAGCGACCAGATCGTCACGCTGGGCCAGAGCGGCACCTTCACGGTGCTGACCGCCGGCGCGACGCCGATCGGCTATCAGTGGTTCAAGAACGGCCAGCCGATCGCCGGTGCCAACGCGTACAGCTACACCACGCCGGCACTGCAACAGGGCGACGACCACGCCAGCTTCAGCGTGGAGGTCAGCAACAGCATCGGCAAGCTCGATTCGCGCAATGCCGTGGTCTCGCTGGTGCAGCCGCAGGCGCCGACGATCCAGCTGCAACCGCTCGCGAAGAACATCACCGCGGGCCAGAGCGCCGAGTTCACGGTGCAGGCATCGGGCTCGCCGGTGCTGACCTACCAATGGCTGAGGAACAACCAGCCGATCGATGGCGCGATCTCGCCGGTGTACGACACGCCGGTGATGCAGACCACCGACAGCGGTTCGCTCTACAGCGTGATGGTGAAGAACAGCGCGGGCGTGATCACCTCGGACCAGGTGGCCCTGACGGTCAACGTGGCGACGCCGCCGGTGATCGTCTCGGACCTCGCCGACCAGAGCGTGCCGTTCGGCCAGAGCGCGACCTTCAGCGTGAGCGCCACGGGTTCGAACCCGCTCAGCTACCAGTGGACCCACAACGGCCAGCCGGTCGGCGACAACGAACCGAGCCTGCTGATCTCGCAGGCCCAGTCGAGCGACGCGGGCAGCTACGTGGTGACCGTCACCAACACGGCCGGTAACGTCAGCAGCCGCACCGCGACGCTGACCGTGAGCGGCACCGACGCCTCCAACCTCGCGCTCGGCGCGCTGGCCAAGTCGAGCAGCGACCAGAACGGCGGGCTGGTGGCCGCCAACGCGATCGACGGCTCGACCACCACGCGCTGGTCCTCGGCGCCGGAAGTCGATCCGTCATGGCTCGAGGTCGATCTCGGCTCGGTGAAGACCTTCAACAAGGTCGTGCTGATCTGGGAAAACGCCTACGCCTCGCAGTACGACATCCAGGTGTCGAACGACGAGAAGACCTGGAACACGGTGTTCCCGAACGGCCAGCCCGACGGCGCCGGCGGCACCACCGCGCCGGTCACCGGCGCGGGCGGTACCGAGACGCAGTTCTTCGCCAGCCAGTCGGCGCGCTACGTGCGCATGCTGGGCACCAAGCGCGCCACGCAGTATGGCTACTCGCTGTTCGAGTTCCAGGTGCTGGACGCGCCGCAGTGCTCGGCCAACAGCGCCACCGAGCGCTACACGCCGATCCCCGCGCAACCGGGTACCTGGCAGTCGACCATCCCGGGCCTGCCGTCCGGCCCGTTCGTGCCGACCGTGAAGGACAACGTCAGCGGCCTGACCTGGCAGCAGACGTACACCACCTTCGCGGCCGACGGGGCGCAGTTCACGCAGCAGATCGCCGACCAGTACTGCAAGTCGATCGGCATGCGCATCCCGACGCTCAACGAGGCGATGACGATCGCGCGCGCCAACTACGCGTCCTGCGCGTTCCCGTCGCCGTGGCGCACCTGGACCACTACCCCGGTGCCGAACATCGACAACAACGCCTGGTTCGTCGAATCCTCGGGCAAGTCCTGGGCGGGCATCATCAACAACACGCCGGGCTGGGTGATGTGCGTGTCCGGCACCACCTCGCCGGCACCGGTGATCGTCACGCCGCCGGCGGCCACGGTCGCCAGCGAAGGCCAGGGCGCGCGCTTCACGGTGGCCGTCACGGGCACCGGCCCGCTCGACTACCAGTGGAAGCGCAACGGCCAGCTGGTCGCGATCACCACCATCCCGTCGTACACCACGCCGGCCCTCACGGTGGCGAACGACAACGGCGCGATCTACACGGTCGACGTCAGCAACGCCGGCGGCACGGTGAGCAGCGCGCAAGCCCTGCTGACGGTGGTGCCCGCCACCGCCGGCAACGGCGGCAATGGTGGCGACAACGGTGGCAACGGCGGTAACGGCAACAACGGTGGCAATGGTGGAGACAACGGCGGCGGTGGCAACACGCAGCCGCAAACCCCGAGCGCGAACCTGGCGCTCGGCAAGCCGGCCGTCTCGACCGGCAACGAGAATGACGGCTACGGCCCGTCCAATGCAACGGACGGCAGCCTGAATTCGCGCTGGTCCTCGGCCTTCTCCGATCCGCAGTCGATCACCATCGACCTCGGCACGGTGCAGACCGTCGACCGCGTGGTGCTGCGCTGGCAGGACTCGTACGGGGTGGACTACAAGATCCAGACCTCGCCCGACAACGACCAGTGGAACGACGCGGTGACCAAGACGGGCGACACGGGCGGCACCGAGGACCTGCGCTTCCCGGCGCCGGTGCAGGCGCGCTACGTGCGCATGCTCGGCACCAAGCGGGCCACGCAGTTCGGCTACTCGCTGTTCGAGTTCGAGGTCTACAACACCGCGAACACCCCGGCCTTCCCGATCACGGCCACCTCCAGCGGCGCGGGCACGCTCACGCCGACGGGCAGCACCTCGGTGCTGCAGGGCGGCGTGCAGACCTACCAGTTCGTTCCGGCCGCCGGCGGCGCCGTGACGGGCGTGCAGGTCGACGGCAAGGACGTCGGCATCGTCGATCACTACACCTTCGACGACGTGCTGGCCCCGCACAGCATCAACGTCACGTTCGGCCAGGCGGCAGCGGCGGTGAACCTGGCGCTCGGCACCAAGGCCACGGCCAGCGGCCTGGAGGGTGACGGCTATCCGGCTTCCAATGCGGTGGACGGCAACCTGAACACGCGTTTCTCGTCGAACTTCGCCGACGACGCGTGGCTGACTGTCGACCTCGGCAAGGAAACCGCCTTCAACCGGGTGGTGATCAACTGGGAGAACGCCTACGGCAAGCAGTTCCTGATCCAGGCTTCGCACGACAACGTCGACTGGTCGAATACCGTCTATACCCAGGCCAACGGCAAGGGCGGCATCGACGACCTGTCGTTCAACACCACCACCGCGCGCTACATCCGCCTGCAAGGGCAGCAGCGCGCGACCGGCTACGGCTACTCGCTGTTCGAGTTCGCGGTGTACAACGACCCGTCGAAGGCGGCAGGCGCCGGCACGGGCACGGGTTCGGGCAGCACCGGCACGGGCGCGGGTACCGGCACGGGTTCGGGCAGCACGGGCACCGGCGCGGGTACCGGCACGGGCACGGGCGGCACGGGCAGCGGTGGCGACACCGGCACCCAGCCGCAGCAACCGGCCAGCCCGTTCGTCGAGCAGCCGGCCAACCAGGCGGTGCCGGCCGGCCAGCCCGGCCACTTCGCGGTGATGATGTCGGGTACGGGGCCGTACACGTACCAATGGCAGCTCGGCGGCAAGCCGATCGCCGGCGCGACCAACCGCATCTACGACACGGCCGCCGCGGTGGTCGCCGACAGCGGCAAGCAGTACAGCGTGGCGGTGACCGGCCCGGACGGGACGGTCCTGACGTCGAACAGCGCCACGCTGACGGTCGACACGACGGTACCGAAGTACACCGTCACGCCGGGCCTGGTCGGTATCGACCTGCAGAACAACACGCAGGGCACCTATACCGACGACCAGGTGTACGTGGCGGTGATCGCGCGCGACCCGGCGACGGGCCAGTTCGCCTGGCTCAAGCCGGACGGCACGCTGGTCGCCGCCTCGGCGGCCGACAACGACGCGCCGAACCACCTGACCGGACCCGATGGCCAGAACTACAGCAACTACTTCTTCACGCTCGCGCAGAGCAAGACGATGCAGTTGCCGCAGAGCTTCTCCGGCCGGATCTTCGTGTCGCTGGGCAAGCCGCTGTACATCAAGATCAACCAGTCGAAGAACGACGACGGCACGACCACCCTCGGTTATGCCCCGCCCAATCCGAACAACGGCACGGACCCGAGCCGCGGCATCCCGTTCGATTGGTTCGAGTACACCTTCGGCGGCAACGGTCTGTGGATCAACCCGACCCAGGTGGACGAGTTCGGCTTCCCGCTCACCCAGGATGTCTACTGGGCGAACGGCACGGTGCACCAGCGCACCGGCATCACCCAGCGTCGCGCCGATCTGTTCCAGGCGTACACGCGTGAAGTCTCGGCGGTGTTCCAGCCGTCGCAGCCCTCGAACTGGGTGATCGAGGCACCGGCTCACGATTCGTTCGCGGCCAACCAGCCCAACGGCCATTACTTCGACGGCTACGTCAACGACATGTGGACGTACTACGCCTCGAACGACCTGCCGATGGTGGTCGGCGCGCGGGCCTTCGTCGGCCGCGCCTCGGGCACGCAGCTGCTGTTCCAGGAAGTCGACCAGCACAACGGCCAGTTCGCCGGCAGCACCTATGCCGTCAACAAGCCGAGCAGCGAGCAGGTGTTCCTCTGCAACGGCGTGTTCCTGGATGGCGACGGCACCCAGCAGCAGATCGAGGCGCAGCTCTGCGCGGCGCTCAACCGCCACGTGATGGGCGACGTCAGCAAGTGGAACGTGCCGTCGGCCTATTACCAGGCATCGCCGTATAACGAGTACGCCCGTTTCTGGCACGACCACAGCGTCAGCGGCCTGGCCTACGGCTTCCCGTTCGACGACGTGAACAACCAGAGCTCGACGATCCAGGCGCCGCCGCCGGGTCCGGAGCACATGGTGCTGGGGATCGGCTTCTGACGGCCGGTACCTGATGTAGGCGCGGCATTCGCCGCATGATCCGGGCGCCCGCGGTAGGGGCGCCCGCTCAACTTTTTCGAAGGGTGATCGATGATGAACCGGACCACGGTCCAGGCGAGCGGCGCAGGCCGGCCACGGCTCGCAATCCGCCGCCGCGCGCGCGGCTTCACGCTGCTCGAACTGCTGGTGGTGCTGGTCATCATCGGCATGCTGGCGGCGATCGTCGGGCCGCGCTACTTCGCGCAGCTCGGCAAGTCGCAGGTGACGGTGGCCCGCGCCCAGATCGACGTGCTGACCAAGGCGATCGACAACTACCGGATCGACGTCGGCCGCTTCCCGACCGCCGAGGAAGGGCTGCAGTCGCTGGTGGTCAAGCCCGCCAGCGCCGACAAGTGGAACGGCCCCTACCTGAAGAAGGAAGTGCCGCTCGATCCCTGGGGCCATCCCTACGTCTACCAGGTGCCCGGCACCAAGGGCGACTACGCGGTGATCTCCTACGGCCGCGACGGGCAACCGGGCGGCGCCGGCGAGGATGCCGACATCAGCAGCGAATGACGCCATGCCCGGGTCCGCGCGAGCGGACCCGGCATCGCCTTGCGCCTGTACCCGCCCCGAGCGGGCGACGGACGCAAGGCCATGCAGCGAGCGGCAACGGCAAGCAGCAACAGGCAGCGGCAGGCAGCAGCGGGAACCCAGCACCATGCAATTTGAAGTCAGAGCGCTTTCGCCGGAAAACCGGATCATCGCCCTCGTCGTCGACGCCCAGGACGAGGCCGGCGCGCGCGCCCACGTCGAGGCGCGCGGGCTGCACGTCACGCGCGTGGCGCCGGCGCGCGCGCTGGGCCGCCCGGCGGGCGGGCGCGGGCGAATCTCGCTGGTGCTGTTCAGCCAGGAACTGCTGGCCTTGCTCAAGGCCGGCCTGTCGATCGTCGAGGGCCTCGAGGCCCTGCTCGAACGCGAGGGCGGCGCGCGGCTGCGCGGCGTGCTGGAGCGGATCCTGGCCGGGCTGCGCGAGGGCAAGCGCTTCTCCAGCCTGCTCGGCGAGCAGCCCGACGTGTTCCCGCCGCTCTACGTCGGCATCGTGCGCGCGGCCGAGGGCACCAGCGACCTGCCGCGCGCGCTGCAGCGCTACGTCGACTACCAGGAGCGCATCGACACGGTGCGCAACAAGCTGGTCAGCTCGGCGATCTATCCGTCGATCCTGCTGGTGGTGGGCGGCGGCGTGTCGACTTTCCTGATCACCTACGTGGTGCCGCGCTTCGCGACCATCTACGAAGGCACCGGCCGCGCCCTGCCGTGGATGTCGCAGATGCTGCTCGACTGGGGCAAGTTCGCCAGCGCGCACGGCCTGCCGCTGGTGCTGGCCGCGCTCGCCGGCGTGGCCGCGATCTTCCTCGGGGTGCGCGCCACCATCGCGCGCGTCGGCCTGGTCAGCCTGCTCTCGCGCGTGCCGCTGCTCGGGCCGCACCTGCGCATCTACCAGCTCTCGCGCCTGTACCTGACGCTGGGCATGCTGCTCGAGGGCGGCATCCCGATCGTGGCGGCGATGGAGACCGCCTGCGGCACGGTCTCGCCGTCGATGCGCGACGCGCTGCTGCTGGCGCGCTCGGCCGTGCAGTCGGGCGAGCCCCTGTCGGGCGCGTTCCAGGCCCGCCAACTGACCACCCCGATCTCGCTGCGCATGCTGCGGGTGGGCGAGCGCTCGGGGGAACTCGGCGCCATGCTCACGCAATCGGCCGCCTTCTACGACGGCGAGATCAGCCGCTGGATCGACCGCTTCACGCGCATGTTCGAGCCGCTGCTGATGTCGGCGATCGGCGTGGTGGTGGGCACCATCGTCGTGTTGCTCTACATGCCCATCTTCGATCTCGCGGGGAGCCTGTCGTGATGCATTTCGAATCCGCGCCGGGCGAGGCGCTCCCTCTCGAGGCCATGCCCTTCGACGCCGAACTGCTGGCACGCGCCCGCGCGAGCGCGGCCGCCACCCAGCGCCACCTGGTCGAGGAGCTGCAGGCGCTGACCGGCGTCGAGCCCATCGAGCTGCTGCGCGCGCTGGCGCGCCAGACGGCGATGCCGGTGCTGGAGACGGCCGGCATGCTGGCGCTCGAGCCGGTGTTCGAGCGCGTGCCGCTGTCGCGCGCCATGCAGCGCCGCTGCGCGCTGCTGCGCGAACCCGGCGGCGCGCTGGTGGGGGTGGTCACCAGCCCCTTCGACCTGGACCTGCAGACCTGGCTCGGCGCCCAGGCCGGCGCCGCCGTCGAGATGCGGCTCGCGCTGCCGGGCGACCTCGCCGCCTATCACACGCGCATGGAGGAATCGGCGCGCGCGGTCGACAGCCTGGTGAGCACCGGCGACGGCCTGCAGGCCGACGGCCGCGCCACCCAGGTGCTGTCGTTCCAGAGCGTCAACGAGGCGGCCAGCCCGGCGGTGAAGCTGGTCAACTCCACGCTCTACGACGCGCTCAAGGCCGGCGCCTCCGACATCCACCTGGAGAGCACCGCCACCGGCCTGGCGCTGAAGTACCGCGTGGACGGCGTGCTCGACGCGGCCGCCACCCTGCACGGCGTGGAAACCGCCGAGCAGGTGATCTCGCGCCTGAAGGTGCTGGCCGAGCTCGATATCGCCGAGCGCCGCGTGCCGCAGGACGGCAGCTTCCGCGTCGCCGCGGGCGGGCGCGACATCGACCTGCGGGTGTCGATCATGCCGAGCATCCACGGCGAGGACGCGGTGATCCGGATCCTCGACAAGCGCGCCATGATCGAGGCCTATGGCTCGCTCACGCTGGAGGCGCTCGGCTACGACGCCGATTCGCTGGTGGCGCTGCGCGCGCTGGCCGAGGAGCCCTACGGCATGCTGCTGGTGACCGGGCCGACCGGCTCGGGCAAGACCACCACGCTGTACGCCGCGCTCACCGAGATCCACAACGGCCGCGACAAGATCATCACCATCGAGGACCCGGTCGAGTACCAGTTGCCCGGCATCCTGCAGATTCCCGTCAACGAGAAGAAGGGGCTGACCTTCGCGCGCGGGCTGCGCTCGATCCTGCGCCACGACCCGGACAAGATCATGGTGGGCGAGATCCGCGATCGCGAGACCGCCGAGATCGCCGTGCAGTCGGCACTCACGGGCCACCTGGTGCTGACCACGGTGCACGCCAACAACGTGTTCGACGTGTTCGGCCGCTTCGGCCACATGGGCATCGATCCCTATGCCTTCGTCTCGGCGCTCAACGGGATCTGGGCGCAGCGGCTGCTGCGCGTGAACTGCCCGCGGTGCGCCGCGCCCTACCAGCCGAGCGACGCCGAGCTGGCGCGGCTCGGCCTGTCGCGCGAGGCCACCGCCGGCTACGACTTCCGCCAGGGCACCGGCTGCGGCGACTGCCGCGGCACCGGCTATCGCGGCCGGCGCGCGATCGCCGAGATCCTGATCCTCGACGACGAGATTCGCGACCTGGTGGTGGAGAAGCAGCCGATCCGCGTGATCAAGGAAGCCGCGCGCCGCAACGGCACGCGGCAGTTGCGCGAGGTCGCGCTGGGCCTGGTGAAGCGCGGCGAGACCACGCTGGCCGAAGTGAAGCGGGTGACCCTCAATGCTTGAACGCTGGATGAAGCGGCTCGCGCCGCGTGGACACTGCCGGCTCGCGCTGTCGCGCACCACGGTGACGGTGCGGCGCGTGGGCGCCTCGCGCAAGGTGCCGGCGCTGTTCGTCGAACGGCCGCTGCCGGAGGCGGGCACGCCCGAGGTGCTGGCGGCCGCCATCGGCGCCGCGCTGGAGGAATCGGGCGGCCACGGCCTGCCCGTGCACGCGAGCTTTGCCGACGAGCTGGCGCGCTACTTCATCGTTACCCCGGCCGACAACAGCCGCCGCCTGCAGGACCTGCGCGCGGCGGCCGAGGTGCGCCTGCAGATGCTGTACGGCGACGATCCGGCCCGCTGGCAGATCCTGGCCGACTGGCAGGCCGCCGAGCCGTTCCTCGCCTGCGCCGTGTCGCGCGCCTGGGCGGGCGCGCTGCAGGCGGGCGTGGCAGCCGCGCGCGGTTGCCTGGTGTCGGCGATGCCGGAGTTCGTCGCGGCCTGGAACCGCTCGCGCCGCGAGCTCGACGCCGGCACCTGGCTGGCCACGC
>NZ_VWWK01000077.1:0-29832 GCF_011753035.1 Burkholderia sp. Ax-1720
CCGAGCGCGCCGTCGCCTCGGTGGTCGCCCCGCTCTACACCGCCCGCCTGCGCGGCGAATTCGACCGCCAGGGCGCCTTCATCTACCTCGACCAGTTCCTGCCGAAGGACGCCCATGGGCGCCTGGCCGAGCTGGCGCGCGAACTGCTGCCCGAGCTGAACCGGAACTACCTGCCCGGCCACAAGCAGGGCGGCAGCGTGAGCCGTCACAAGATCGACGAGAAGGCGCCCTTCATCGCCGAGCTGTACCGCTCGAAGGCGCTGATCTCGTTCCTCGAGAAGCTCACCGGCGACACGCTGCAGGTCTCGCCCGCCGACGACCCGCACGCCTACGCGCTCTACTACTACACCAAGCCGGGCGACCATATCGGCTGGCACTACGACACCTCCTACTACGACGGCCGCCGCTACACGCTGCTGATCGGCGTGATCGACCAGTCCTCGTGCCGGCTCGACTACGAGCTGCACACGCGCAACCCGGCGGTGAAGGACGAACCGGGTTCGGTGCAGATCGCCGACGGCGGCATCGTGCTGTTCGACGGCGACAAGCTGCGCCACCGCATCACGCCTATGCTGGAAAACGAGCTCCGCGTGTCGCTGACCTTCGAATACGTGACCGACCCCGGCATGCGGCCCTGGAAGCGTTTCATCTCGAACATGAAGGACGCGATCGCGTATTTCGGCTTCCGCCAGGTGTTCAAGCAACTCGCCACGCGCCGTCCGCCCCAGCAGAAATGACTCGTGCCGGCCTTATCCTGCTGTCCATCGGGACGGCATTGTTCATTGCCCTGCTGTCCTGGCAGGGCTTCGGCGCGGTCGTGTCGACGCTCGCCACGGCCGGCTGGGGCCTGCTGCTGGTGGCCGCCTTCCATCTGATCCCGCTGGTGGTGGACGCGCGCGCGATCGCCGTGATGTTCCCGCGCGGCACGCCCGGCGTCTCGCTGCGCGACACGCTGTTCGCGCGCTGGGTGCTGGAATCGGTCAACAGCCTGCTGCCGGCCGGCCAGATCGGCGGCCCGGTGCTGATGGCGCGCTACCTGTCGCAAAAGGGCGTGCCGATGCCGCGCGCGGCGGCCGCCGTCACCGTCAGCACCACCATGCAGGCGCTCGCGCAGATCGTGTTCGCGCTGGCCGGCATCGCGATCTTCAGCTTCGGCGCCAACAGCGCGGCCGCCGCGCACCTGCGCACGCCGGCCCTGATCGCCACCGCCCTGCTCGCCGCCTGCGCGTTCGGCTTCTACCTCGCCCAGCGCCGCGGCCTGTTCGGTCGCGGCCTGCGCATCGTCTCGAAGGCGCTCGGCCCGCGCGACTGGCCCTCGCTGGCCACCCGCGCCGACGCGATCGACGCGGCGGTCGGCGAGTTGTACGGCAAGCGCGATCGCGTGATCTCGACCTTCTGGCTGAGCTTCGCCGGCTGGGTGCTCGGCACCGGCGAAGTGTGGCTCGCGCTGCATTTCCTGGGCCACCCGGTCAGCTGGGTCGACGCGCTGCTGCTGGAAAGCGTCGGCCAGGCGATCCGCGGCGCGGCCTTCATGATTCCCGGTTCGCTCGGCGCGCAGGAGGGCGGCTACCTGCTGCTCGCCCCGCTCGTCGGGCTGCCGCCGGATGCCGCGCTCGCGCTCTCGCTCGCCAAACGCGCGCGCGAGCTCGCGTTCGGCCTGCCCGGCATCCTGTACCTGCATTTCAGCGAAAGAAACTGGCAGCGGCGCCGTTCGCCGCAGCTCGCGGATTAGGAGCCGTTCGACCCGATATCGACGTCAGGCGGCCCCTCGGCCGGACCCTCTTCCGGCCATGTGACAATCATTGCGTGGAGTAATCAATGCGAGCCATCATTCTCGCCGCGGGCCTCGGCCTGCGTCTGCAACTGCCCCCCGAGGCGCAATATCCGAAGTGCCTGCTGCGCTTCGACGAGGTGAGCCTGCTCGAGCGCCACCTGCGCCTGCTCGAGACGCTCGGCGTGACCGAGATCGTGCTCGCGCTGGGCTTCCAGCACGAGAAGGTCGAGGCCGAGCTGGCCCGCCTCGGCCGCCAGGCCGAGATCGTCCTGAACCCGCGTTTCGACCTCGGCAGCGTGCTGACGGTGCATACCGCGGCCGAGGCGCTCACGCGCGGCGGCGACGTGCTGCTGATGGACGCCGACGTGCTCTATGACGACAGCATCATGCAGGCGCTGGTCGCGAACCCGGAGCAGGCCGTCGATCGCCTGCTGATCGACCGCGACTTCGAGGCCGGCGACGAGCCGGTCAAGCTCTGCGTGAAGGACGGCGTGCCGGTCGAGCTGCGCAAGCAGCTGGCCGTCGACCTCCAATACGACACCATCGGCGAATCGGTCGGTTTCTTCCGCTTCAGCGAAGGCACCGCCCGCCGTCTCGCCGAGATCGTGGCCGGCTATGTCGATTCCGGCCGCGCCAACCTGCCCCACGAGGAAGCCGTGCGCGACCTGCTGCTCGAAGGCGGCCGCGACTTCGACGTCGCCGACGTGACCGGCGCCCCGTGGATCGAAATCGACTTCCCCAACGACGTCGCGCGTGCCCGCGACGAAGTTCTGCCGCTGATTCAGCGCAATACCGTAGGAGCCGCACGATGAACGCACGCGAACCCAATTTCACCGAATCCCGCGCGGCTCGGCTGCGCCGCATGCTGACCAGCAGCAACCTCGAATTCCTGATGGAAGCGCACAACGGCCTGTCGGCGCGCATCGTGCGCGAGGCCGGCTTCAAGGGCATCTGGGGCTCGGGCCTGTCGATCTCGGCCGCGCTCGGCGTGCGCGACAACAACGAGGCGAGCTGGACCCAGGTGGTCGACGTGCTCGAGTTCATGGCCGATGCCAGCGACCTGCCGATCCTGCTCGACGGCGACACCGGCTACGGCAACTTCAACAACATGCGCCGCCTGGTGCGCAAGCTCGAGCAGCGCGGCATCGCCGGCGTGTGCATCGAGGACAAGCAGTTCCCCAAGACCAACAGCTTCATCGACGGCGAGCGCCAGCCGCTGGCCGAGATCGACGAGTTCGCGGGCAAGATCAAGGCCGGCAAGGATTCGCAGACCGATCCGGACTTCTCGATCGTGGCGCGCGTCGAGGCGCTGATCGCCGGCTGGGGCATGGACGAGGCGCTGCGCCGCGCGCATGCCTACGCCGATGCCGGCGCCGACGCGATCCTGATGCACAGCAAGCTGTCGCGTCCGGACGAGATCCTCGAATTCGCGCGCCAGTGGAACAACCGCGCGCCGATCGTGATCGTGCCGACCAAGTACTACAGCACGCCGACCGACGTGTTCCGCCAGGCCGGCATCAGCACCGTGATCTGGGCGAACCACCTGGTCCGCTCGGCGGCGGCCTCGATGCAGGCCACCGCGCGCGACATCTTCGAGAACCAGACCCTGGTCAACGTCGAGGACCGCGTCGCCACCGTCAACGAGATCTTCCGCCTGCAGGACGCCGACGAATACTCGGCGGCCGAGCGCATCTACCTGTCCTCCTCCTCGCGTTCGTCGAACTCGGCGGTCTTGCTGGCCGCCAGCCGCGGCAAGGGCCTGGAGGCCGTCACCGAGGACAAGCCGAAGGTGATGCTGCCGATCGCCGGCAAGCCGCTGCTGCGCTGGCTGGTGGACGGCTTCAAGAAGGAAGGCGTCAACGACATCACGGTGGTGGGCGGCTATCGCGCCGACGCGATCGACACCGCCGGCATCAAGCTGGTGGTCAACGAGCGCCACGCCGAAACCGGCGAACTGAGCTCGCTGGCCTGCGCGCTCGAGCGCATCAAGGGCGACACCATCGTCTCCTACGGCGACCTGCTGTTCCGCAGCTACATCGTGCGCGACCTGGCCGAGAGCGATGCCGAGTTCACGGTGGTGGTCGATTCCTCGCTGACCGATTCGCCGAACCAGAGCGTGCGCGACTTCGCGCTGTGCTCGGCGCCCGACGATCGCGGCCTGTTCGGCCAGAAGATCACGCTGCAGCGCGTGGCCGGCGACGCCGGCAACGGCGCGCCGCATGGCCGCTGGGTCGGCCTGCTGAACGTGCGCGGCGCCGGCGTGGAGCGCCTCAAGGCGACCATCGCGAAGCTGCAGGCACGCCCGGACTTCGACCAGCTCGACATCCCGGCCCTGCTCAACGCGCTGGTGGAAGCCGGCGAGCAGATCTCGGTGCAATACGTGCACGGCCACTGGCGCGGCGTGAACGACCTCGACGAATTCCGTCGCGCCGGCGACTTCGCCCACGGCCAGACGCCGCTGGCCAACGGCGCCGCCGCCGGGGACGCGCAATGATCGAGGCAGCCCAGTTCGTCGAGGCCGCGCGCGAGCGCGGTTTCGACTGGTACGCGGGCGTGCCCTGCTCGTACCTGACGCCGTTCATCAACTACGTGCTGCAGGACCCGACGCTGCACTACGTGTCGGCCGCCAACGAGGGCGACGCGGTCGCCCTGGTGGCGGGCGCCACGCTGGGCGGGCGGCGCGGCATCGCGATGATGCAGAACTCGGGCCTGGGCAACGCGGTCAGCCCGCTGACCTCGCTGACCTGGACCTTCAAGCTGCCGCAACTGCTGATCGTCACCTGGCGCGGCAAGCCGGGCGAGCACGACGAGCCGCAGCACGCGCTGATGGGGCCGATCACGCCGCAGATGCTCGACACCATGGAAATCCCTTGGGAGCTGTTCCCGACCGAGGCCGACCAGATCGCCCCGGCGCTGGAGCGCGCGATCCGCCACATGGACGAGACCGGCCGGCCCTACGCGCTGGTGATGCAAAAAGGCAGCGTGGCCTCGTATCCGCTCAAGGATGCGCCGATGCCGGCGCCGCGCGCGCAGGCGGCGACGCCCGTCTCGGCCCGCGCCGCGGCCGCCGAGCAGCCGACGCGCCAGCAGGCGCTGGCCGCCGTGATCGAGCGCACGCCGCTCGACTCCACCGTGGTGCTGGCCTCGACCGGTTTCTGCGGCCGCGAGCTCTACGCGCTCGACGATCGCGCCAACCAGCTCTACATGGTCGGCTCGATGGGCTGCGTGACGCCGCTCGCGCTGGGTCTGGCGCTGGCGCGCCCGGACCTGACCGTGGTGGCGGTGGACGGCGACGGCGCCGCGCTGATGCGCATGGGCGCGTTCGCCACGCTCGGCGCCTATGGCCCGGGCAACCTGGTCCACCTGCTGCTGGACAACGGTGCGCACGAATCGACCGGCGGCCAGTCGACGGTTTCGCCCTGCGTCTCGTTCGCGGGCGTGGCGGCGGCCTGCGGCTACGCCTCGGCGCGCGAAGGCGGCGACCTGGGCGTGATCGACGCGCTGTTCGCCGAGCCGGCCGACGGCACGCGCTTCGCCAGCCTGTCGATCCGCGCCGGCGTGCCCGATGGCCTGCCGCGCCCGACCGTGACGCCGGTCGAAGTGAAGGAACGTCTGATGCGCCACATCGGCGCGGGAGCCCAATGATGCTGCTGCTCAACCCCGGCCCGGTCACGCTGACCGAGCGCGTGCGCCAAAGCCTGCTGCAGACCGACCTCTGCCACCGCGAAAGCGAATTCTTCGACCTGCAGGACGAGGCGCGCCGCCGTCTGGTGGCCGCCTACGAGCTCGATCCGGCCGAATGGCAGGCGGTGCTGATGACGGGTTCGGGCACCGCCGCCGTCGAAAGCATGATCGCCGCCCTGGTGCCCGAGGACGGCAAGCTGCTGGTGATCGAGAACGGCGTGTATGGCGACCGCATCGCGCAGATCGCCAGGCAATACCGGATCGCCCACGAGGTGCTGAAGCACGAGTGGATGGAAGCGCCCGACCTCGGCCGCGTCGAGGCCGCGCTGGCCGCCGATCGCGCCATCACGCACGTCGCGGTGATCCATCACGAAACCACCACCGGGCGCCTCAACGCGCTGGGCCCGATCGCCGAGCTGTGCCGCCGGCATGGCGCGCGACTGCTGGTGGACGGCGTCAGCAGCTTCGGCGCCGAGGCGATCGACTTCGCCGACGGCGTGACCGACGCGGTGGCCGCCACCGCCAACAAGTGCCTGCACGGCGTGCCCGGCGCGGCCTTCGTGATCGTGCGCGGCGCGGCGCTGGCGCGGGCCGCCTCGCGCACCTACTACCTCGACCTGGGCCGGCTGGCCAAGCTGCAGGCGCAGCGCAACACGCCGTTCACGCCTTCGGTGCATGCCTATTACGCGCTGGTCGAGGCGCTGCGCGAGTTCGAGGACGAAGGCGGCTGGCAGGCGCGCCACGCGCGCTACCAGGCGCTGGCCGACCAGGTCCGCGACGGCCTGGCCGCGCGCGGCATGCCGCTGGTGCTGCCCGACGGCGAATCCTCGGTGGTGCTGCGCGCCTACAAGCTGCCGGTGGGCGTGGCTTACGAGGCGCTGCACGACGGCCTCAAGGAACGCGGCTTCGTGATCTACGCCGGCCAGGGCGGCCTGTCGGCCTCGCTGTTCCGCGTCTCGACCATGGGCGCGATCTCGCCGGCCGATGTCGACCGGCTGCTCGACGGGTTTGGCGCGCTCACGCGCTGAGCTCCGAACGGCGCGCGACGCCGGGCGCAAGCCACGATAAAACGGGTGCCGAACGGCACCCGTTTTGTTTTGCGGCACGCCTGCCCTGGAGACCGCGAGCGCCGACGCGCGAATCGATGCCCTCGATTGAATCTCTTTTTTGAAACAATTCGGATACCTATAATCTCCGCTCGATGCGCCGGTCGCCGCATGCATCGGTTCGCATCGACGCTCCCCGTCGCGTTTTCACGGGGGTGCGCCCCCTACACCATCCTTTAGAATCACGAAACGTGTGGTACCGGCCGCGGCCGGTACCACGGCCATCCGCGCGAGCGCCCGCATCCAGTCGTATCCCTGCCGCATTCCATGACCGCTTCCCCGACGCTCCGCCTGCCCGCCGCGCTGCGCACGCTGTTCCGCCCGCTGCTCGATCCCTATCGCCGCTACCGCCACGCCAAGCTGATCCATGCCGCGCGCGTGGCCCTCAGCGTGCTGGTGTCGATCGCGCTGTCCACCGGCCTGAACATCCCGCATGGCGAGTGGTCCTCGATCACCGTGCTGATCGTGATCGGCGGCCTCCAGCATCACGGCAATATCCGCAAGAAAGCCGCCGAGCGCGCGCTCGGCACCACCATCGGCGCGGTGGCCGGGCTCGCGCTGATCGTCCTGCAATCCGCCCTGCAGTGGCCCCTGCTCACCTACCTGGTGATCAGCGTGCTGTGCGGGATCTGCGCCTACTACGCGATCGGCAAGGCCGGCTATATCGCCCTGCTGTCGGCGATCACGATCCTGATCGTGGCCGGCCACGGCGACAACGAGATCGTCGACGGCCTCTGGCGCGCCGTGAACGTGATCGTCGGGATCGGCATCGCGCTGGCCTTCTCGTTCGCGCTGCCGCTCTATGCCACCTATTCGTGGCGCTACAAGCTCGCCGACGCCCTGCGCGCCTGCGCCGTGGTGCATGCGCGGATCGTCGCCGACAAGACCGTCAGCGATACCGCCCACCTGAAGGAGATGGCCGCGTTGAACGCCTTGCTGGTGCAGATGCGCTCGCTGATGCCCTGGGTGTCGAAGGAGACCGACATCACCATGGCCCAGCTCGACGCGATCCAGCGTTCGCTGCGGCTGGTGATCAGCTCGCTCGAGATGCTGGCCAGCGTGAAGCCGGCCGACGGCGACGTGGATGGCCGCCGCTACGTGCAGACCACGCTGCGCGGCCTGAACCGTCGCATCCACGGGCTGCTGATCGGGCCCAGCCGCGCGCTGAAGTTCGGCACGCTGGCGCGCCTGCATCCGCTGCCGGCGATCAGCGTGCCGCAAGGCGCCGAGGTGCCGGCCCAGCTTTCCGGCTTCGTCTCGATCGACGACAAGATCGCGCGCGAATGCGACCTGATGCGCCAGCGGCTGCAGGACGTGTCGATGCAGTGGAATATCTGAGACGGTCGACGCCACCAGCGGGCGCGCCGGCTACCTGGAGGAACGCCATGAATCGAGCAGCGAAACCGGCCGAGGCGGCCCCGGCCGGCGCATCCGACCTGATCGACGCGCGCATCGCCGAACTCGGCGACTGGCGCGGCCGAACCCTGGCGCGCATGCGCGAGCTGATCCGGCAGGCGCTGCCCGAGGTGGTCGAGGAATGGAAGTGGATGGGCACACCGGTCTGGTCCAGCGACGGCATCGTCTGCACCGGCGAATCCTACCGGGCCGTGGTCAAGCTGACCTTCGCGAAAGGCGCCTCGCTGCCGGATCCGGCCGGGCTGTTCAACGCCAGCCTGGACGGCAAGGTGCGGCGCGCGATCGACCTGCATGAAGGCGCCGGCATCGACGAAGCTGCCTTCATCGCCCTGCTACGCGAAGCGGCCGCGCTCAACGCCGCGGCCGCCGAGGCGAGGAAAACCCGGCCGAAGCGCCCGCGTTAAGCGCCAACCATAAGCGCCGCGGCGGCGCCCCGCCCCGCTCGATATCAATACCGCGACAGGCGATTCCCGCCGTCGATCCGCACGCGATCGCCGGGCTGCCAGTCGCCGGCACCGGGCACGTCGAAGCCGCGCATCGAGCCGTCGGAGAGCCGCACGTCGATCCGGTAGCCGCCCGGCGCATTCATCTGCTGGCCGACCTGGTTGCCGAGCGCCGCGCCGCCCAGCGCGCCGATCACGGTCGCCGCGCCGCGGCCGCGGCCATGGCCGATCTGGTTGCCGAGCACGCCGCCCACCAGCGCGCCGACCACGGTTCCCGCCACACCCGAAGGGCTGGTCGAGCCGCCGATCGGCCGGATCGCGGCCACGGTGCCGTATTGGGTGCCGTAGGCGGCTTGCGGATAGGCGGGCTGGCCGTAGCCGGGTTGTCCGTAGCCGGGCTGGGCGCCCGACGCCGGTGCCGAAGGTGCGCCATAAGGCGGCTGCGCATAACCGGGCGGCGGGCTCTGCGGCGGATAGGCCTGCCCCTGCCCATCCGCGCCCGGCGGCTGCGCGCCGTAACCGGGAGGCTGGGCACCATAGCCCGACTGCTGCCCGCCGTAACCGGGTTGCCGCGACGGATAC
Organism: Burkholderia sp. Ax-1720; assembly: GCF_011753035.1. Classification (NCBI taxonomy): domain Bacteria; kingdom Pseudomonadati; phylum Pseudomonadota; class Betaproteobacteria; order Burkholderiales; family Burkholderiaceae; genus Burkholderia; species Burkholderia sp. Ax-1720. The sequence continues at coordinate 9,006 of NZ_VWWK01000077.1, forward strand.
GCGGGCTGCCCGCCATAACCGGGCTGGCCATCTTGCTGCCCCTGGTCATAGGCACCGTCATCGGGCGGCGGCGCGGCATCGGGCGGCGGATAACCGTTCGGCTGTCCATAAGGCGCCTGCTGCGCGCCGCCATAACCCTGGCCGCCATCGGATTGCCGCGTGGCCGGCGGATAGGCCTGCCCGCCGTTTTGCCCATTCGGTTGCGTGTACAACGGATTCGCCTGGCCGCCGTAAGACGGTTGCGGATAACCCGGCGCGTCGGCACCGCGCTGCGGATAGGCCGGCTGCGCGGGATTCGCCGGCTGGCCGTAGACGGGCGGCTCATTGTCATCGTCCTGGCGATAAGCCGGCGGCGCATAGGCCGACGGATCGCTGCCGTAACCCGGCTGCCCATACGCCGATTGCGCCAGCAGCCACGACCCGTTCGCACCGCCGTCGAGCCCGGCCGCCAGGGCCGATTGCATCGGCAACAAGGCGGCGGCCGCGAGCGGCACGCAGCAGGCCGCACGGATCAGCGCCGGAGCGGGATGCAAGGCGAACACACGCGAGGCGCGGGAAAAACCGGGGAAACGGGAGACACGCGAGGGCATCGTCGTAACGGGCCTCGACGGCCCGCGATCGGGAAAACGGCATGAGTATAGGGAACCCGCGCGCCCGGATCGGCATGGATTCGGGTAAGCATCTGTAAAGTCTGTTGCGGCCGCGAACGCGACGCGCGCGGGGCTTCGGCATAATGGCGCCACACCGGTCGCGCGGCCGCTTGCGCGCGCGACCGCCCCTCCTCCCTGCCTCGGAGCACGCCGCATGTACCCACCGATCGAACCCTACGCGCACGGCATCCTCGACACCGGCGACGGCCATCGTCTGTACTGGGAGCGCTGCGGCACGCCGGGAGCGAAGCCGGCCGTGTTCCTGCACGGCGGCCCCGGCGCCGGCTGCGGCGAGAATCATCGCCGCCTGTTCGACCCGGCGCGCTACGACGTGCTGCTGTTCGACCAGCGCGGCTGCGGCCGCTCCACGCCGCACGCGAGCCTGGAGAACAACACCACGCAGCACCTGGTGGCCGATATCGAGCGGCTGCGCGAGATGGTCGGCGTCGAGCGCTGGCTGGTGTTCGGTGGCTCCTGGGGCAGCGCGCTGTCGCTCGCCTACGCCGAAACCCATCCCGAACGCGTCAGCGAGCTGGTGGTGCGCGGCATCTTCACGATGCGGCGCGCGGAACTGCTCTGGTACTACCAGGAAGGGGCCTCCTGGCTGTTCCCCGATCTGTGGGAAGCCTTCCTCGCGCCGATCCCCGAAGCCGAGCGCGGCGACCTGATGGCCGCCTACCATCGCCGCCTGACCGGCGACGACGAAGCCGCCAAGCTCGCGGCCGCGCGCGCCTGGAGCGTCTGGGAGGGCCGCACCATCACCCTGCTGCCGAACCCCGCCCTGGCCGCCCACTTCGACGATCCGCACTACGCGCTGGCCTTCGCGCGGATCGAGAACCATTACTTCGTCAACCGCGGCTTCGTCGAGGAAGGCCAGTTGCTGCGCGACGCGCACCGGCTGGCGGGGATTCCCGGCGTGATCGTGCAGGGCCGCTACGACGTCGCGACCCCGGCCCGCACCGCCTGGGACCTGTCGCGCGCCTGGCCGGAAGCGAGCCTGGAAATCGTGCCCGATGCGGGCCACGCCTACGACGAACCGGGCATCCTGCGCGCCCTGCTGGCCGCCACCGACCGCTTCGCGCGAAGCTGACGCAGCGGCCGAACCGCCCCCGGCGCCTCGGCTCGCGTAAAATCACAGGGTTTTTGTCCGCGCCGTGGCTTTCGCGCATCACGACGCGCCACGCTTTTTTGACCGACGCAGGATGTGGTCAGGATCGAGCGCGCGGCGCCCCCTTCAGCCTTGCCTGCCCGTTGCCGACATCCCGGATATCGGCCCGGTCGGCATCGCGGCTGTTTTTGGTCTGCAAGCATTCAAGCAACAAGAGGTCATGCCGTGCTGGTCGGTGAACGTTTCAATAGCATCACGCATGGAGTCGGCGCGCTGATGTCGATGGCCGGACTGGCCACCCTGGTGACGATGGGCGCGCTCAAGGGCGACCCTTACCGCGTGGTCAGCGCGGCCGTGTACGGCGCGGCGCTGCTGGTGCTGTACGCCGTCTCGACGCTCTATCACAGCGTGCACCAGCCGCGCCTCAAGGCCATCCTGCAGAAATGCGACCACTCGGCGATCTACCTGCTGATCGCCGGCAGCTACACGCCCTTCACGCTGATCACGCTGCGCGGCCCCTGGGGCTGGACGCTGTTCGGCGTGATCTGGGGGCTGGCGCTGTTCGGCATCGTCCAGGAACTCACGCTGGGACGCAGGACGCGCATCATCTCGATGGTGCTCTACGTGCTGATGGGCTGGCTCGGCGTGATCGCGCTGCGCCCGCTGGTGGTGGCGATGTCCTCGGAAGGCGTGGCCTGGCTGCTGGCCGGCGGCGTGCTCTACAGCGCCGGCATCTACTTCTTCATCAACGACGAGCGGATCCGCCACGGCCACGGCATCTGGCATCTGTTCGTGCTGGGCGGCAGCCTCTGCCAGTTCATCAGCGTCGCCGCCTACATCATGTAGCGCCGACGGCCGGGCGCGCCGCGCTCAGTCCAGCCGCTGCACGCGCAGCAGCGAACAACACCAGGCATAGGTCGATTCGACGTGGGCCAGCATCGCGGCCCGCGCGCGTTCGCCGTCGCGGGCGCGCAGCGCCTGCAGCAGCGGCGCGTGGTCCATCGAGGCGATATTGAGGGGGTGCCGGACGATCGGCAGCGAGTCGTAGATCCGCCCGAAGGCCTCCTGGATCGCCCGCTCCTGTTCGATCAGATGCCGCGAGCCGGTGGTTTCGGCGATCAGCACGTGCAGCCGCGCATCGGCCAGGCGCCGCGCGTCGGTATCGAGGATGTCGTCGACGAAGTCCTGCGCGAGCGCCGCGAGTTGGGCCAGTTGCGCATCCGTGGCACGCAGCGCGGCCAGATGGCAGGCCTCGCCCGAGATCGCGCGCCGCCAGTCGGACAGGCTGCGCAGCTCCCCGGCGCTGAAGCGCGGCTCCAGCGCCATGCTGCGCAGGCGCTCGCGGATCTCGGTCGACACGAAGGTGCCGCCGAAACGCCCGCGCGTGGTGTTGACCAGCCCGAGATCGCGCAGCACGCCGAGCGCCGTGCGCAGCGCCATGCGCGCCACGCCGAAGTGCTGCGCGAGTTCGACCTCGTCGGGCAGCTTGTCGCCGGCCTTCAATTCGCCTGCGCTCAGCGCCGCGAGAATCCGGTCGACGGCCGCCTCGGGCGCGTTCATGCTGCTCGCCGGCTTGCCGAATCTGGCGGGGAGACGCTCGGGCATACCTCGGGATCGATTGAGCTGACAAAAGAATCAACGCGCAGTATGGCATGAGGGCATGCCCGGAAACATCTCCGGGCTGCGTTCGCGTCGCGATTTGCGAAGCCGGGCGCCGCTTCGCGGCGGCGGCCCGGTGCCCCGTCCACCCGGCCCGGCAGCTCAGCGCAGGTCGCTCAGCATCTGCTCGGCGAGGAAATCGCAGGGCGGGCGCGCCGACTTCGCGCTGCGCGCCAGCACCACCTCGACGTCCTCCAGCGGCGGCAGGCCCTCGGCCTCGCCCAACTGCATCAGTTGCGCCGGCACGCTGCAACGCGCCAGCGGCGCGATCGCGAGCCCCGCCTCCACCATGCTGATCACGCCCAGCAGGCTCGGGCTCTCGTAGGACATGCGGTAGCGGATCCCGGCCTGGTTCAGCGCGCCGACCGCCCGCGCCCGCGCCGCGCTGGCGTGCCCGAACACGGCGATCGGCAAGGGCCGCTCCTCCCAGATCGGGCGGTTGTCGGGCAGCGCTGCCCACACCACCGGCTCGTGGCGGATGAACTCGGCCGACACGCCGCGCGTGCGCGTCATGCAGGCCAGGTCCACCGTGTTGTCCTTGATCAGCGGCACCAGCGCGCTGCTGGGCAGGCCGATCACGCGGATCTCGACGCGTGGATGCGCGATCGCGAACTTGCGCAGCACCGAAGGCAGCAGCGTGGAGACATAGTCGTCGGGCACGCCGATCGTCACGCGGCCGCGCACCTCGGGCCGCACCACCGAGGCCCAGGCTTCCTCGCGCATCGCCAGCATGCGCCGCCCGTAGTCGACGATCATCCTGCCCTCGTGCGTGATCGACAGCTTGCGCGTGCTGCGCGCGAACAGCGGCTTGCCGAGCGCCTCCTCCAGCGTCCTGATCTGCATGCTGAGCGCCGAGGACGAACGGTGCACGGCTTCGGCCGCGCGCACGAAGGAGCCCGTGTCGGCGATCGCCACCACCATTTCCAGTACATCGAGATCGAGCTGTTTCATATTCGTCAGAAAAGCTGAGTAATTTTTTCAGTTTAATCCGTTTTACGCGTCGAAACGACTGGCCGATACTGGCCTCATCGACACCATGCAAGACAGCAGGGAAGGCGCAAATGGGAACCATGATCGAATTCGTCGCGGTGGGCGGGATGCTGGCGGTCACGCCGGGGCCGAACATGGTCTACGTGATGTCGCGCTCGGTCTCGCAGGGCCCGCGCGCGGGCCTGACCTCGCTGGCCGGCGTGATGCTCGGCTACCTGACCTACATGTTCGGCGCCGCCTTCGGCCTCACCGCGATCTTCCTGACGATTCCCGGCGCGGCGCGGGTGCTGGCGGCGGCCGGCGCGCTCTACCTGCTGTACCTGTCCTGGCAGGCGTTGCGCCCCGGCGGGCGCTCGCCGTTCGAGGTGGATGCGCGACAGGCCGAACGGCCGCGCCGCCTGTTCGTGATGGGCGCGGCCACCAGCCTGCTCAATCCGAAGCTCGCCATGCTGTTCCTGTCCCTGCTGCCGCAGTTCATCGATTACCAGGCCGGCGACGTGTTCCGCCAGTCGATGCTGCTCGGCGCCTCGCTGGTGGGCGCCTTCGCGGCGGTCAATGGCGCCGTCGCGATCGGCTCGGGTTCGCTGGCGGGCTTCCTGGCGAAGCGGCCGAACTGGCTACGGGCGCAGCGATGGGTGATGGGGCTGATGCTGTTCTCGCTGGCCGCGAAGATGGCGCTCGATATCTGGCGCTAGGCGCCCGCCGCGCTCGCGGCGAAACGACAATCGCTTGAAAAATCCACCACCCCGCGTGGCGCCACCGCCGGGCACGACGGCGGCATGCCGTTTGCTCTCCTTAGCGGTTCCGGCATGTCGATGCCGCAACCGAGCAAGGAGGATGTCATGGCAGGCAAACTGAACGATTGCAGGATCGCGATTCTCGCCGTCGACGGCTTCGAACAGGTCGAGCTGACCGAGCCGCAACGCGCCTTGCAGGCCGAAGGCGCCAAGGTCGAGGTGATTTCGCAGAAAGCGGGCGAGATCCAGGGTTTCAAGCATGTCGACAAGGGCGATCCCACCAGGGTCGACCGCCTGTTCGACGAGGCGCGCGCCGACGACTACGACGCCGTGGTGCTGCCGGGCGGCGTGGTCAACGGCGATGCGATCCGGATGATTCCGGCCGCGCGCCGCTTCGTCAGCGAGGCGCATGCCGCCGACAAGCCGATCGCCGTGATCTGCCACGGCGGCTGGCTGCCGGTGTCGGCGGGCATCGTCAAGGGTCACCGGATGACGAGTTGGCCCAGCTTGCAGGACGACATCCGCAACGCGGGCGGCGAATGGGTCGACGAGCGCGTGGTGCGCGACGGCAACCTGATCACCAGCCGCAAGCCCGACGATCTCGATGCCTTCGTCTCGACCCTGGTCGAGTGCCTGGTGGCCAGGCGCGGCGGCAAGCAAGGCAACGCGAAACGCCACGCCTGAGCGCCGGCGTGCCGGCATGCCGGCATGTCTCAAGGCGCCGGAAACAGGTGCTCGCACATGAAGTCGACGAACACGCGCAGCTTGGGCGATAGCTGGCGGCTCGACGGCCACAGAATCGAGAACTGTCCCGGCGCGATCGAATGCGGCTCGAGCACCTCGACGAGCGAGCCGGCGGCCAGCGCGTCGCGCGCCAGGAAGTCGGGCATGAAGCCGATGCCGAAGCCGGCGATCACGGCGCCGCGCAAGGCTTCCATGTTGTTGCAGGTCATCGCGCAGCGCAGGTTCGGCGGCTCGCCGCCGTCGGGCAGCAGGCTCCAGGGCTGCAGCTTGCCGGTGGTCGGGAAGCGGTAGCGCACGCCCTCGTGCGCGGCGAGATCGGCCAGGCCGCGCGGCACGCCCGCACGCGCCAGGTAGCCGGGCGAGGCGCACAGCACGAAGCGAAACGGGCCGAGCCGGCGCGACATCAGGCTCGAATCGCTGAGCTGGCCGCTGCGGATCACCGCGTCGAAGCCGCCTTCCACCACGTCCACCAGCCGGTCGTTGAAGTCGAGATCGAGTTCGATGTCGGGATAGCGCGCGCTGAAGGCCGGCAGCACCGGCAGCAGGAAGCGATAGCCGATCACCGGCAGGCTCACGCGCAGGCGGCCGCGCGGCGTCTGCGCCGAGGCCGAGAGCGTCGCCTCGGCATCGCGCAATTCCTCCAGGATGCGATGGCAGCGCTCGTGGAAATGACGCCCCTCCTCGGTCAGCGTGACGCGCCGCGTGGTGCGATGGAACAGGCGCACGCCGAGCGAGCGCTCCAGCCTGGCGATGGTCTTGCCGACCGCCGAGGCCGAGATGCCGAGCTTGCGGCCGGCCGCCACGAAGCTCAGGGTTTCCGCCGTGCGCACGAAGGCGACGATGCCGTTCAGATTGTCCATGTCGCTTCGACCCCGATCGCTTGATCACATTGCGGAATATAAATCCCTTATCTGTGGAATCCCAGCCTGTTTTTCGTCGATTGATTCCCGAATATCGTTGGTCGCTCCAGATGCCGGCCATGTCGACCGGCCGGCATCGCCCCCTCCAGGAGCGAACATGCCTTCCCCGACCTCTCCCGATTCCACCCGCCGGCTGCTGGTGCTCGGCGCCGTGTGCATGGCGGCGCTGGCCCTGCCGCTGGCCTTCTCCGGCGGCGCCGTCGCCACGCCGGCGATCGGCCGCGACCTGGGCGGCAGCCCCGCCGCGATCGCCTGGATCACCAATGCCTTCATGCTCAGCTTCGGCAGCCTGCTGATGGCGGCCGGCACGCTGGCCGACCGCTTCGGCCGCCGCCGGCTGTTCGCCTTCGGCGTGGCCGGCTTCACGCTCAGCTCGGCCGCGCTCGGCTTCGCGCCCTCGATCCTGGCGGTCGACCTGCTGCGCGCAGCGCAGGGCGTGGCCGCCGCCGCGGCGCTGGCCGGCGGCACCGCCGCGCTGGCCCAGGAATTCGACGGCCATGCCCGCACGCGCGCCTTCAGCGCGCTGGGCACCACCTTCGGGATCGGCCTCGCGTTCGGGCCGGTGATCGCCGGCGCGCTGATCGAACGTTTCGGCTGGCGCGCGATCTTCGCCAGCGGCGCGTTCGCCGGCGCGCTGGCGCTGGGCTTCGGCGTGCCGCGCATGCGCGAATCGCGCGACCCGCAGGCGCGCAGGCTCGACCTGGGCGGCACGCTGAGCTTCACGGCCGCGCTCGGCGCCTTCACCTGCGGCGTGATCGAGGCGCCCTCGCTAGGCTGGACCTCGCCCGCCGTGGTCTCGCTGCTGGCGGGCTTCGTGGGGTTCGCGCTGCTGTTCGTGCTGATCGAAACGCGCAGCGAGCGGCCCATGCTCGACCTGACGCTGTTCCGCTACTCGCGCTTCGTCGGCGTGCAGTTGCTGCCGATCGCCACCTGCTACTGCTACATCGTGCTGCTGGTGCTGCTGCCGCTGCGCTTCATCGGCGTGGACGGCCACGACGAGATCCACGCGGCCTGGCTGATGCTGGCGATCTCGGCGCCGATGCTGGTGGTGCCCTTCGTCGCCGCGACGCTGACGCGCTGGATGTCGGCCGGCACCATCTCGGGGATCGGCCTGGCGCTTGCCGCGCTGGGCCTGCACCTGCTGAACGGCGCGCTGCGCGAGAGCGCCGCCGACAGCGCCGTGCTGCTGCCGATGCTGGTGATCGGCACCGGCGCGGGGCTGCCATGGGGCTTGATGGATGGGCTGTCGGTCGGCGTGGTGCCGAAATCGCGCGCGGGCATGGCGGCCGGCATCTTCAGCACCACGCGCGTGGCCGGCGAAGGGATCGCGCTGGCGATCTCGGGCGCCGTGCTGGCCGCGTTCGCCCAGCGTGACCTGCTGAGCGCGATACCGGCCGCGCCTTCCGCCGTGGCCGACGCGGCCGCGCGGCTGGCCACCGGCGATCTCGCGCAGGCGGCCTTGCGGCTGCCGGACGTCGGCGCGGCGGGCCTGCGCGCCGCGTATCACGCCGCGTTCGCGCACCTGCTCGACGGGCTCACGACGATCACCCTGCTCTGCGCGCTGGCCGCCTTCGCGTTCCTGAGCCGGGTGCGCGTGGCGGAGGACGCGGCCGAGGTCGCATCGCCCGAATTCCGCGCCGGGCACGCCGCCGAACCCGGCGATGCCGCCCGCCCCCTGGCCGACGCGGGCCAGTCCCGGGCCTGATGTCATTTGAACGGACAAAATGCGGCCCGCTTGGCAAGGGCTGCGTTTTTTCTTATGATGTGCACTTGCATCCAGAGTCGGGTTCCCCGACGCCAACCTGCCTACCCGGGCAAGGTGGACGCCACCAGGCGATGCGGCCGATAGTCGGCAACGAAGCGGGAGCGGCCCAGCCGGCACCGGTTCGAATTCAGTCAGTCACCGGAGCTTGCATGCAGCAGAATCCTCGCCTTTCCCCCCTTGCCGACCTGATCGCCGATTCCTCGCCGTGTCTGCCGGGCTCCCGCCTGATCCACCTGTTCCAGATCGTTTCCTCCGCCAGCCAGGATGCCGTCGCGCGCGTTTCCAGCTTCCTTTCGGAACAAGGCGCGCCGCTTGGTGAACCGCGCGTGTCGCGCTGTCGCGAACTGCTGACCCAGACCATCGTGCTCGACGGCATCGGCGAGCGCCGCGCGCGGCTGCTGCGCGAGCAGTTGCTGGCGCTCGACGGCGTGCTGCGGATCCGCCTCGAGCACCGTTTCGTGCGCGCGGATGCGGGCGACGACGCGCCGGACTACGACGACTGCCGCCCGGCCTGCACGGCGGCCTGAGGCATCACGCGCCCGAACGCGCCCCGCCCGCGGCCCTCGATTTCGTACTTCGACGATCGTGTTTCGGATCCGTCCGACATCCGCTGCCGCCGGATTTCCGTAAAGTCACGAACATCAGGACATCACCAACCGGCCGCAAGATAGGGCGGACGCACGAACTCGTAACGTGCCGAGTTGCTGGCGTAAGCAGCATCCCATTGCGACCAGCCCCGCTTCGAGATATCGAGCGGGGCTGGTTTTTCGATCCGGTCACGGTTCGGCGTCACCCGGCGCGCACGCGCCGGGCACCGATCACTGAATGGCGATTCAGAAGTTGTAGGCGTAGACGGCAGCCGATTTGCAGGTTTTTCCGGCATTCGACGTGTCATCACACGGCGCCGCCACGTACATGATCGTCGCCTTGCCGCGTCGATTGATATCGACATTGACCTGGATGCCGGAAGTGGAAACACCTTCCGCAATCACCGTCCTGCTGCCCCACCCGGCACCGAAGCCGAAATGCGCATAGCTCAATTGGTCTTTCGCATCGGGAGTCTGGTACTTGGACTTGGTGGCGGCGACAAACACGGCGTCACCGCCGGCACTCATCGCCACGGCGGAACTCCACACATTCATGTCGTCCGCAATGCCGAGACTCGATTTCAAATCGGCGGGGCGACTCCATGCGGCGCCAGCCAGGGACTGACTCCACCAGTAATGCGTGCCGCTGTCGTTCGAACTCGCCCATATCGCCAAGGCGTTCCCGGAATCATCCATCAGCAGCTTCGCGCCGGACAAGGCGCCATTATTTCCCTCCGGAGTCACATCCAGCACGTCGGTCTGCGCCTGAAAGCTCGGCAACTCGCTCAGGCGCGTCGCCATGAGCCGACATTTACCGGCGGAGGTCACATCCCCCCAAAGGACAGTCGCCTTGAACTTGCCTGACGCTTTCGCTTGCAGAAGACTGGATCCGCATATCGAGGAATACGTGGGCGAGCTACCCGCGGCGTTCAACGTGCTGACCTGGATATTGCTGGCGGGGACCGTATAGCGCGGCGGCGTCTCGAGCATCGCACCGAGTATCGACGACGTGAAATTGCCCGGCTGCGCCGTTTCCTGCCAGAAAAGATAACCCGTGCCGGTGTTGCCAGCGGAATTCCTGGGCGGTTTCGCGTAGACGGTATTGAAAACCGACGTGCCCCCTGACGGCATGGGGCTTCCCGTCGGCGACATCGGCACCGTCTGAACCCCGGTCGTCTTCGCACCGTCCGGACTCAGCCGGAACAACTCGGCGGGTACCGCGCGATTCTGTGAACTGGAGCCGAGGAGATCGTAGCCGCGAACGGAAATCAATGCCGTGCCATCGTCGTCGACCGTGAGATCCGAAGCACCTGGATCGTTTGCAGCGAGTTGTCGCGTCAGCGGAACCGGCTCGGACCATCCGACCGATGGCGTATAAAAATACGCGGCATAAGGATAATCGCCGTCATGGACGCGAGCTTTCATGACAAGCAGGACGCGCCGCCCGGCGGAATTCGCTCGCAGCGCATAAGGGAATCCATCGTCCACCCCGCTTGCCAGCTTTTCCGCAGTCGACCATTGCCCGTCGGCACCGGCAACCGCGGTCATCAGCCTGTCTGCGAAACCATCCCGCCAGGAAGCAAGGGCAATACCGTTGTCATCCAGGGTGACCTGCAGCTTGATGGGAAAGGCAACGAAAGTGCCGTCGGCTTTCAGCCCTTCGTCCCAGACGCGTTGGGTTCCCGCTGCCTGGATGAATCTCGTGGCCCCCGTGGTATTACTGTCTCCTGCTCCAGCATCCTTGGCGCCGCCGGTCGCACCGCCATTTGAATCGCCTCCACCGCCGCACCCCGCGAATGCCACGACGCAGCACACTGCAAGCAGATTTTTCTTTTTCATATTAATTGGGCTTTGATTGAATTGTTATAACGACGAACTACCGAAGATGCTCGAACATCTCGCCCCGCTATCGCCTGCCGTAACGTATGGCCGACACAACTCCCCGTGCCTTGCGCGAATCGATTCAGCCGAGCATGGCTATCGGGCCGAGGCATTCTAGGCGTCGCCCAAATATTACGCAATATTTCCGTAAGCAAGGAAACAATGCAGACGTAATCCGAGGGTCGTGTCGGGCATTGAGGCCGTTTATGAAAATATTCCCGTTTTCGCCGGCACTCTCGGTGGCGTGGTGTCGGAGTCGCATGTCGTCATGGGCGCGGCGGCGCGTCTTTCATCACGACCACCGAACGGTTCAACCGAAATGATGCGACTGCCATATCGAGGCCCTGATACCTAATCGCACGCCCCCAACCCGGCTGAAAAATTAGAAATCCGGATTGCATCGGGATGCAAACTTCTTCCGGTACGATACGCGCTTTGCCAGAAGGCATCCGACCCAGCCGCGCGACCTTGCGTTGCGCCCCGTGCCTTCGCGGATCGCCCTCTTTCGTTACGCCGCCATGTCCATCCCGACCGCGCTTATCGGCATCGCGAGTTTGTCCTGCCTGATGAGCGTCGCCGTTCTCGGCTCGCTGTTCCATGCCCAGATACCGGGAATCCGCCATTGGTGCCTGGCCAGCGGCGTGCTGGCGGCGGTCACCGCGCTGCTCCTGCTGTTCCAGCGCTCGCCGAGCATCATCCTGGGCGCGAGCGCCTTGCTGGTGGTGGCCTCGCTGTCCGCGCTCCAGGGTTTCCGGCGCTTCTTTCACCTGCGTGCCTCCTTGAGCGGCGAATACCTCGCGGTCGGCGCGATCCTGGCCGGGCTGGTCTACTGGACCTACCTCTCGCCCGACATCGATGCCCGGGTCGTGATCATCTCGGCCTTCCTCGGTTATGTGCGCTTCGTCATCGCCTGGCTGGTGCAACGGCATCGGCCGGTGGGCCGGCCGCGATACGGCTATTACTTCGTCTCGGGTGTCGCGCTGCTGGGGGCCTTCGTCCATGTGATCCGATGTGCCGTCTATGGGCTGGGCCTGGCGCACGAAACCGATTTCCTGGAAGCGACGCCCGTCAACGTGGCGTTTCTCGGCATGGCCACCCTGACCTTGCCCTGCCTGTCGGTCGGCATGGTGATGCTGGCCCACGATCGACTGGCCGAGCGCATGGAACGCCTGGCCACCATCGACGACCTGACAGGCGTGTTCGGGCGGCGCGCCTTCATCGCGCGCGCCGAGGCGCTGCTGGGTTCGGCCAGGGGAGCGAAGTCGCCGCTGTCGATCGCGCTGCTCGACATCGACAACTTCAAGGGCATCAACGATCGCCACGGGCATGCGGCCGGCGACCAGGCGCTCGCCAACGTCGCCGCGACGATCTCGCGGGAAATCCGGCAAGCCGATGTGCTGGGCCGCGTCGGCGGCGAGGAATTCGCGCTGCTGCTGCCGCGCACCGGCAAGGAGGACGCGCTGCGCCTGGTCGATCGCCTGCGCGCGATCGTGGCGAGCTCGGCTTCCGAAGGGCCGGCCGCATGCGTGGCCTGCACCCTCAGCGCCGGCGTCGACGAGTTCCGCGCCTGCGATACCCTGGCCTCGGCGATGGCGAGAGCCGACGCGGCGCTCTATGCCGCCAAGGCGAAAGGCAGGAACTGCGTGGTGCTGGCGGGGACGGTGCAGGGCCGGTGGATCGAGCCGGTGGAAACGGCCGTCCTGAATCGCTGCTGAAACGAGGCACCGAGCCCGGTCGGGAAACCGTCATTCGAACCGGAAGCCTCGGCCCTAGCCCCGCTTGCGCAAAGGCTCGAGCATGTCCTTCAAGCCGTTATGGTCGATCTCGTGCATCAGCGCGAGCAGCCGGCCGACCTCCCCGCGCGGGAAGCCCTCCCGGGCCATCCAGTTCAGGTAATGTCCGGGCAGGTCGGCGATCACCCTGCCCTTGTACTTGCCGAAGGGCATCACGAAGCTGACCAGGCGTTCGAGCTCGCTCGCGTCCATGGGCGGCGCGTCAGGCGTCCTTCAGCCAGGGCATCTCCACCGGCGACACCACCAGTTGCCGGCCATCGCGCTTCAGATCGAAGATGAAGCCCACCAGGATCATCGAATCGGCATAGGGGATCGGAAACACCTGCGGATTGTCCGGCGCGAGCAGCGGATGCGCCGGCTTGTCCGCCGTCTGCGCGGCATTCTCGCGGATGCTCTCCAGTTCGTCGGCCATCGCCTGGCCGCTGTCCTTCAGCACGCGGCTACGCAGGTCGCCGAAGGGTTCGATGCGTGCCGCATCCTCGTGGTACTCCGGCACTTCGTAAAGGAACCAGGACATGGGCGTCTCCCGAGAAAAAGGCTGCCATTCTAACGCCTGCCGCGCCGCCCTCCCGACAATCCGTCGAATCCTCGCCCCGCCCGACTAGCCGGCTCGCGGCCTCGCAGCCGACGGAGCCAGCCGCACCTGGTCGCGGCCGGCATGCTTGGCGGCGTAAAGCGCCGCGTCCGCCGCGCCGATCAGGGCTTCCGGCGTGGCCAGCCCCTCGCGCGCGGCCGCCCCGACGCTGATGGTCACGCCGACGCGCCGGTCCTCGATCGAAAAGCGCAGGTTCCCGACCGCCTCGCGCAGCTTGCCGGCGGTTCGCATCGCATCGTCGGCGCTCGCCTGCGGCAGCAGCACGGCGAATTCCTCGCCGCCGAAGCGGCCGAGCAGGTCGAAGCCCTGCAACTGCGAAGCCAGGCATTGCGCGACATGGCACAGGCAGGCGTCGCCGGCCAGGTGCCCGTGGCGATCGTTGAAGGCCTTGAAGCGGTCGATATCGATCAGCAGCAGCGCGCCGGCCGTGCCGGGCGCCGTCACCAGTTCGGAGAGCGCCGCGTCGAGCCGCCGCCGATTGGCGACGCCGGTCAGCGGATCGGTATAGGACAGCCCCGCCAGCGTCAGGTTTTCCGCCGCGAGGCGCTCGTTGCGCAGGCGATCGAGCAGTTGATGCAGGTAGATGCGCCGCGAGGCGCGCTCGAAGGCGTGCCCGCCGACCAGGGCCGGCAGCAGCAGCGTGTTCATGAAGCCGATCAGGAACATGGCGTCGTCGTGACCGATTTCCGGGCGGACGAACAGGCTCAGCGCATACACGCCGAGATTGGCCAGGAAAAACGCCACGGCCTGGTGAAAGCGCAGGCGGATGAAGATCAGCACGAAACTGGAGGGCGGAATCGCCAGCAGGAAATCGCGCAGCGTGGCGGGCGTCGGCTTGGCGGCGACGATCAGGATCGCGGCGACGCTGCAAATCAGGCAGCAGGCCAGCAGCGCGAGCTCGCGCATCCGCACGGCGACCCGCTCGCGAAGGCAGGTCTGGATGATCGCGGCGACCAGCAGGCTGGAGCCCGCCAGTTGCACCGCGACGCCCTTCCAGTCCGGATCCGGGATGACGATCAGGTTCAGCAGCACGCCCAGGCAGAAATAGCCGGACACGCCCCAGATCGCGATGAAGCGCAGCTCGCGCAGCCGCTCGGCGGCGATGTCCCGCCAGTAGCGGGCCTCGAGCGGGCCGGCGAAGGCGAGGCGAAAACCCGAGCGGCGCAGCTCCGATTCGGCCAGCGCCTTCAGCGAGGGCGCCTGCTCCTCGGAAGCGGCACCGGCATGCTCGATTCGATTCACTACCCGCCTCACCACCCGATTCACCACCCTATATGCCGGCCGTCGACGAAATCCCGGCAACCTGTCGCGATCTTCGGCCTCGCGATCCGCCATGGCTCGCTCGGAGCGCCTCGCAGGATACAGGGATGGGCGCCGCGCGCAAGCACGGCATGGCGGCAGCGGCGCCCCGCCCCTTCACGCCAGCGCGAGTCCGTCGGCGATCCTGAACACCGAAACCGAACGATTCAGGTTCGCCACCTGCTCGTCGAGCGAACTCGCCGCGGCGGCGGCCTGCTCGACCAGCGCCGCGTTCTGCTGGGTGACCGTATCGATCTGCACCACCGCGCGGCTGACCTCGTCGATGCCGCGGCGCTGCACATCGGAGGCGCTGGCGATGTCGTCCACCAGGGTGGCGACGCGGCGGATCGCCAGGCGCACCTGCTCGGTGGCGCGGCCGGCTTCCTCGGCCTGCTTCGAGCCGGCCTGGATGGTCGCCGTCGAGCGGTCGATCAGTTGCTTGATCTCGCGCGCCGCGTCGGCCGAGCGATGCGCGAGGCTGCGTACCTCGGTGGCCACCACGCTGAAGCCGCGTCCCTGCTCGCCGGCCCGCGCCGCCTCGACGGCCGCGTTCAGCGAGAGGATGTTGGTCTGGAAGGCGATGCTGTCGATCAGCGAGGTGATCTCGGCGATGCGCGTCGAATTCGCGGCGATCTGGTTCATCGTGCCGACCAGCCGCTCCACCGCCTGCGAACCCTCGTCGGAGATCTGCGTGGTGCTGCCGGCCAGCGACCGGGCGGCATGCGCGTCGTCGACGTTGCGGCGCACCGTGTCGCCGAGCTCGGTCATGCTGCTGGCGGTCTGCTGCAGCGAGGCGGCCTGCTCCTCGGTGCGCGAGGACAGGTCGAGGTTGCCGGCGGCGATCTGCCGCGAGGCCACGCCCACCGTGTCGCTCGAGGCGCGCACCGCCGACACCACCGTCATCATGCGTTCGAGCAGCTGGTTGATCGCCTCGGCGGTAAGGCCGACCTCGTCGCGGCGCTCCACGCGCAGGCGCAGCGACAGGTCGAGCGTGCGGCCGACCGCGTCGAGCGTCTCGCGCAGGCGGCCCAGCCCGAGGCTGACCACGCGGTAGAGCTTCGCGCCGAGCAGGCCGGTGGCCAGCAGCGCCAGGCCGACCACGCCCAGCATCAGCACCCGCGCGACGCGATAGGCGCCGGCGTTCTCGTCGCGCACCTGGTCCACATGCCCGAGCACCGCCTCGACATGGCCCTGCAGGGCCTGGTTCAGCGTCAGCGCCACGTCGTGCACGGCGCCGCCGTCGTGCAGCATCGCCAGCGCGCCGTCGCGATCGCCGCCCTCGATGCGCTGGAAGAAGATCGCGCGCTGGGCCCGGTAGGCGGCCATGCTGGCGCGATCCGCCGCCAGCAGCGAGCGGTCGCGCGCGTCCGTCATGTCGTGCGCCTCGTAGTCGGCCAGCGCCGCGTCGAAGCCGCGATCGGCCGCCTCGACCTCGCGCCGGCTGGCGGCCCGGCTCGCCTCGTCGATGCCGTCCACCACGTAGCGGTACACGGCGAAGCGCATCGCCGCCACCTGGTCGCGCGCCAGCGACACCTGCTTCAAGCCGGGAATAGTGCGCGTCTCGAGCCCGTCGATGCGCTGGTAGGAAGCATGCAGCTGGTAGAGCCCGTAGCCCCCCACCAGGGCCAGCGCGCAGAGCGCCACGCCGAGGGTGAGGATCAGGCGGCGAACGATGGTCATGTCGAACCCTTTACCTTGAGAGAGCAAGTCAATTGAGGGAAACGCGCGGCGCGTACCGCTTACGCGGTGGCGGCGAGCCGGCCGGTCCATGCCTCGATCCAGGCGCCCAGGTCGCCGCCGGCCAGCGGGCGCCCGATGCCGTATCCCTGCGCCAGGTCGCAGCCCAGCGCGCGCAGCCGGCCCAGCGTCGGCTCGTCCTCCACGCCCTCGGCCACCACCTGCAGGCCCATGTCGTGGGCCAGCGCGATGGTCGAGCGCACGATGAAGGCGTCGTCGGCGTCGCGCGTCATGCCGATCACGAACGAACGATCGATCTTCAGCTCGCTGACCGGCATGCGCTTCAGGTTGGCCAGCGACGAATACCCGGTGCCGAAATCGTCGATCGACATGCGGATGCCGAGCCCGCGCAGGCGTTCGAGCGTGTCGAGCGCGCGCGCCGGATCGTCCATCAGCGCGCTCTCGGTGATCTCGATCCACAGCCGCCCCGGCTCGACCCGGTGCTCGCGCAGCAGCGCGCCCAGCCAGTCGCAGGCGGCCGGATCGGCCAGGTCGCGCGCGGAGAAATTGATCGAGACGTCGATCTCGAGCCCCTGCGCCTGCCAGCGCGCGCATTGCGCGATCGCCTCGGCGGCGATCCAGCGCGAGATCGAGCGGATGAAGCCGGTCTGCTCGGCGAAGGGGATGAATTCGTCGGGCGGCACCAGGCCGCGCTCGGGATGCCGCCAGCGCACCAGCGCCTCGACGTGCCGCATGCCGCCGCTGGCGAGATGGATCTTCGGCTGGTAGACCAGCATCAGCTCGTGGTTCTCGATGGCGCGCCGCAGCTCGCCCATCAGCGACAGGCGCTCGAGGTCGCGGCGCTCGGCGCCGTGCTCGTACACGGCCACGCCGGCATTGGCCTGCTTGGCGGCGTACATCGCGGTATCGGCGCGGCGCAGCAGGGTGTGCATGTCGGCGCCGTCCTCCGGGAAGCAGACGATGCCGATGCTCGCGCCCACGTCGAGCGGCTGGCCCTCGATCAGCAGCGGTGCCTCCAGCGCCGCCACCAGCATCGCGGCGCAATCGCGCGCGGCGCGCCGGTCGCCGCCGCGCAGCAGGATCGCGAATTCGTCGCCGCCGAGCCGCGCCGCGGCCGCGCCCGAGCCGGCCAGGCTGCCGGCCAGGCGCTTGCCGACCTCGTTCAGCAGCCGATCGCCGACATGGTGGCCGAGCGTGTCGTTCACGTCCTTGAAGCGGTCCAGGTCCATCAGCATCATCGCGAACGGCGCGGCGTTCGCGCCTGCCTCGCCCGCCACGTCGATCTCGCGCTGCAGCCATTCGTTGAAGGACACGCGGTTCGGCAGCCCGGTCAGGGGGTCGACATAGGCCAGCTCGGTGATGCGCGCCTCGCGTCGCGCGATGTCGTCGCGCATGCGCCGGAACGCGGCGGCCAGCTCGCCGGTCTCGTCGCGGCTGGCGATCTCGATCGAGGCGCCGTAGTCGCCGCGGCCGACCCGCTCGGCAAAGCGCGTCAGTTCGCCGAAATGGCGCGTCACGCCGCGCGCCAGCAAGGCCGCGCCGGCGATCGAGATGGCGATGCCGCCCAGCGTGAGCAGCAGCAGCGTGGAGCGCAGCGCGCGGAACGGCGCGGCGGCCTCGTCGAGCGAATTCTGCAGCACGGCCACCACCGGCGCCGGCCCGTGCGCGAGCCACAGGATGCGCGAGACGTAGCGGCCCACGCGCGGCTGCCCGCCGCGCGCGTCGTGCGACACCAGGTCGGCGGCGGCCGCCTGCAACGAAGCGCGGCCCGACGCGTCCAGCGAGCTGGCGAGCACCTGCCAGCGATGGCCGGCGCCGCGCACCAGGAAGGAGATATCGAGGCCGGCCACGCCGTGCATGTCGAGCGCGAGCCGGTCGTCGATCGCGAAGCCCATCACCATCCAGGCCACCGTGAGCGGCGTCCTGACCGGCACGCTGACCAGTTCGTAGGGCCGGCCGTCGAGCACGCCGATCAGCGAGCCGGTGCCGCGCGGCGCGCCGCCGACCAGCTCCGGATAGGGAAAGCGCCGGCCGACCAGTTCGGCCGGCGGCGCGCTGGCCACCACCTGCCCGTCCAGCCCGACCAGCAGCGAGATGCCGGCGCCCAGCCGCTCGCGCTGGTTCTGCAGGGCCGAGCGCACGGTGGTGGTGTCGTGCAGCGCGACCGCCTCGCGAAAGCCGAAATCGGCGGCGGCGATCGCGGCCGCCTGGGACAGCTTGCCGGCTTCGGATTGCAGGGCGTTGTGGAACAGGCGGTCGCCCACCACCAGCTGGGCGTTGACCTGGTCGAGCGCGGTGCGATCGAGCGCATCGCCGGTGGCCAGTTGCACGCCGGCCTGGACGATCAGGATCATCAGCACGAAGACCAGCGCGATCTTCGAGCGCAGCTTGCGCAGGGGCACGGCGGCTCTCCTCATGGCGGGGCGCGTCAGCGCGGGCCCAGTGACAGGGAGAAGCGCAGCGGCCCGGCCGCCGGCACGCGGATCGTCTGCTCGGCGCGCGCCTGCTGGTCGCGCTGGCGATGATCCCAGGCCAGCACGCGGTAGCTGCCGCGCGGCAGCTCGGGCAGCCGCGCCAGGCCTTGCGCGTCGGTCCTGGCGAAGTAAGGGGTGTCGACCACCAGCACGTAGGCGAGCATGGTGTCGTGGATGTTGCAGCCGATCACCTCCAGCCCCGCCCGGCTCATCATCACCGGGCGCGAGGCGCCGCGATAGAGCTTCAGCTCGAAGCTGCGCGGCGGGGAGAACGAGTAGACGTCGTGGGCGATGTCGTCGTGGTTGGGGAAGTCGACCGAGGCGCCCTTCTGCACCACCGTGACCAGCGGCATGAACATTCGATCCTGCTGCACGATCGCGGCCGGCGCCGGCTTCACGCGCGGCATGGCGCCGTCGGTGCGGATCGCGTAGACCACCGCGTCCCGCAGCGGCGCGCCCTGCCGATCCTGTACCCGGACTTCCAGGGCCGAGGCGCGGCTCGCGCCCAGGCAAAGGGCGAGCGCGGCCGCCAAGCCGACGATCCCCGTCTTCCGATCAAATGCCGCCATCGTGTTCGCGTGTGCTCGTGAGCCCGGCGCTGGTCTCCCGATGGGACGCCGGACTGGATTTCGAATAGGTCTGCGAGGGAGATAACGGTTCAGGCGCGCGAATATTCAATCCGTATCGATTGAATTAAGCAATCACGGCGATCCGGCGATGGACGGCAAAAGACTGCGACGACGCGCGCCGCCGCCGGGTGGCCCGGGGCAAGCCTGGAAAACGATACGGCCGGGAGCCTCCCGGCCGGTCATGGGCTGCCGGATCGCCAGCCGTCGCGGCGTGCCGGCCCGGCCGCGATTCCTCGGTCACGCCGGACGCGGCTCGGCTTCCTCGATCGGCTCGACCGTCACGCCCACCGTCAGCACCTGGTCGGCGCCGCCGCCGCGGATCACGCCGCGCAATGGCGTGACGTCGGCATAGTCGCGGCCCACCGACAGCATCACGTAGTCGTTGCCGGGGGCGCGATCGTTGGTCGGATCGAGCTGGAGCCAGCCGCCGTCCTCGGGCCAGGCCGGATCGTAGACCTCGACCCAGGCATGCGAGGCGTCCGCGCCGATCAGGCGCGGCTGGCCCGGCGGCGGCTGGGTCAGCAGGTAGCCGCTGACGTAACGCGCGGCCAGGCCCAGCGAGCGCATCGCGCCGATCATCACATGCGCGAAGTCCTGGCAGACGCCCTTGCGCAAGGCCAGCGCGTCGAGCGCCGAGGTGTTCACGTCGGTGCTGTTCGGCGTGTAGGCGAAATCGGCATGAATGCGCCGCATCAATTCCCAGGCCGCCTGCACCAGCAGCCGCCCCGGCACGAAGCTCCTGGCCGCGTAGGCGGCCAGCTCGGGATGGCTGGCCACGTGCCGCGACGGAAACACGAACTCGCTGGCGGCGTCGTAGGGCTGGCCGGCCTGGTAGCTGAGCCGGTCGCGCACGGCCTCCCAGGCGCTGGCGGTGCCCGGCGCGGGCATCGCGACCGCGGGCGGCGGCTCGCCGCGCTTGCCGGCCGAGCGCTTGGGCGGGCTCACGCGCACCACGCTGCGGCTGCGCACGAACAGCTCCTCGTGCGGCTGGTTGAGGGCGAACGAGGTGCGCTGGTTGCCGAAGGCGTCGATCTCGACGCCCACGCCTTCCGGCAGGGGCTCGATGTGGAGCGAGAAATCGAGCAGTTGCTGGCGCGGCAGGTCGAGCGGCTTGAGCCGCGCCTGGTGCTGGGCCGATTCGACCCGCGCGGCGTAGCGGTAGCGCGTGTCGTGCGTGACGCGCAGCGTGCGCGGCTCGATGGGCGATATCGCGGCGGCAGGCGCGGCTGCCGCCGGCACCGATGCCGGTGCTGCCGTGGCGGCGCAAGCGCCCGCCGGCGCCGGCGCGCACGGCTGCG
>NZ_VWWK01000078.1:0-29704 GCF_011753035.1 Burkholderia sp. Ax-1720
CGCGGCGCGTGGCGCGTCCGGCGCCGCCCGAGGCGCCCGGCAGCGCGGCGGCCGCCGCCATGCCTTCGGTCGCCGGCCTGGCCCGCAGCGAAATTCCCATCATCGATTCCCCCGTACTTTTCTTGCTGCCGGAAACGTCGGCTCCGGCACTCACCGTACGGCCGCCCGCCGCGGATCTGCGGCACGGCCCACTCCGCGCGTGTGGTCACGGATAAGGGCTTGTCGGCAGCAATGATTTTTTTCTTGAGTCGGGATCGCACCCAGTTGTGCGCACGCGACGATCGTGCCCCGTAGGCCAATCGTCAGGAAACTCGCGACTTGTCCGAAGCCCCGATCGGTCTCGACCGAAACCTGGCCTTTCATGGCCCGGTCATGACCGAATCACGACAAAAGTTGGCCTGACAATTCGAGTGAGCCACTTTACACTCCGGTGACCTTATCCCGAATTCCAATGACGCCGCGGTCCCAGCACCGCCCCAACGCCGCTCATCATGCAAACCAGCCTCGACAACCGCCAGACGATATCCGCCGCGGCCGCCCCCGCGACGGCGCCGGCCCGCACCAACTACCCGGTGCTCGGCGCGATCAGCTTCTCGCACCTGCTCAACGACATGATCCAGTCGTTGATCCTCGCCATCTATCCGATGCTGAAGGCCAATTTCGCGCTGTCCTTCGCGCAGATCGGCCTGATCACGCTGACCTACCAGATCACCGCCTCGCTGCTGCAGCCGCTGATCGGCCTCTATACCGACAAGCGGCCGCTGCCGTTCTCGCTGCCGGTCGGGATGGGCTTCACTCTGTCGGGGCTGCTGCTGATGTCGGCCGCGCCCAGCTTCGGCGTGCTGCTGGTGGCCGCCGCGCTGGTCGGCTGCGGCTCCTCGGTGTTCCACCCGGAATCCTCGCGGGTGGCGCGCATGGCCTCGGGCGGCCGCCACGGCCTGGCGCAGTCGCTGTTCCAGGTGGGCGGCAACGCCGGTTCCTCGCTCGGGCCGCTGCTGGCCGCGCTGGTGATCATCCCCCATGGCCAGCACAGCATCGCCTGGGTGTCGGTGGCCGCGCTGGTGGCGATCGTGGTGCTGGCCCAGATCGGCCGCTGGTACCAGCGCCAGCCCGCGCCGAAGAAGAAGTCGGCCGGCGAGCGCCATGCCACGCTGAGCCGCCGCCAGGTCTGGCTCGCGCTCGGCGTGCTGATGCTGCTGGTGTTCTCGAAGTACTTCTACCTGGCCAGCATCACCAGCTACTTCACCTTCTACCTGATCGACAAGTTCCACCTCGGCGTGCAGGCCGCGCAGCTGCACCTGTTCATCTTCCTCGCCGCGGTGGCGGCCGGCACCGTGATCGGCGGGCCGATCGGCGACCGCATCGGCCGCAAGTGGGTGATCTGGGTGTCGATCCTCGGCGTGGCGCCCTTCACGCTGGCCCTGCCGCACGTGAACCTGTTCTGGACCAGCGTGCTGAGCGTGATCATCGGCGTGGTGCTGGCCTCGGCCTTCTCGGCGATCATCGTCTATGCCCAGGAGCTGATCCCCGGCAAGGTTGGGATGGTGGCGGGCCTGTTCTTCGGCCTCGCCTTCGGCATGGGCGGCGTGGGCGCGGCCGTGCTCGGCGATATCGCCGATGCCACCAGCGTGGCCTTCGTCTACCAGATCTGCGCCTTCCTGCCGCTGATCGGCGTGCTGACGGTGTTCCTGCCCGACGTCGAGGGCAAGAAGGCAGCCAAGCAGCGCGCCGCCGCCTGAGCCCGCGGCGGGCGATGCCTCGCCCAAGACAAAACGCCCGGATCGTGACGATCCGGGCGTTTTTTCATGCCGTCGGCCAACGCGTCGCTCAGGCCGGCACGCCGTCCGCCGCGCCGGCCAGCGCCAGCAGGAAGCGCTGCAGGATCCCCGAGGAATAGCTGCTGGCGATCTCGGTCAGGAAGTTGGTGAACGAGGCGGTGGCGTGATCGTCGGCCGTGTCCGACACGGTGCGCACCACCGCGCAGGGCACGCCGTATTCGTAGCAGACCTGGGCCAGCGCCGCGCCCTCCATCTCGACGGCCAGCGCGTCGGGCAGCATCTCGCGCAGGGCGACCACTTCCGGCTCGCTCGACACGAAACGGTCGCCGCTGATGATCAGCCCCGCGTGCACGCGCGCCCCGCGCAGCCGGAAGCGTTCCTTGAGCGCCTCGCCCTGCTCGGCCACGAAGGCCTCGCAAGCCGCCTGCAGCGCGGCCGACAAGGCCGCGTCGGCCGCGAAGCACGTGATGCCGAGCAGCGGCACCTCGTGGCGCGGGAAGATCGGCGAGGCATCGAGATCGTGCTGCATCAGCGCGCGCGCCACCACGATGTCGCCCACCGCGATCTCGCGCGCCACGCCGCCGGCCACGCCAGCGAACACCACCGCCCGCACGTTGAAGCGGTGGATCAGCGCGGTGGTGGTGGTGGCCGCCGCCACCTTGCCCACCCGCGCCAGCGTGACCACGCAGGGCACGCCGTGGGCGGTGCCGAGGTGGTACTCGCGCTGGCCGAGCGTGACCGTCTCGACGGCGCCCTCGGCCTGCATCGCGGCGAGCAGGTCGCCGAGTTCCTGGGGCAGCGCGGCGAGGATGCCGAGCGGCCTTTTTCTATCGAATTGCATGATCATTCCACCGCCTGGAGTTTTGCCACCGCCAGCGCCAGCCATTTCTCGCCGTGCCGCTTGAAACGGACCTGGGCCTTCGCGTCCGCGCCTTCGCCTTCGAGGGCCGTCACCGTGCCCTCGCCGAACTTGGTATGAAACACCGGCTGGCCGACCTTGAAGCCGCTGCCGCTCGCGCGCTGCGCGTTGGCGAAGGCCGGCAGCGGTGCCGACACGGCCGCGTCGACCACGCTCTCGCGCGAGCCGCCGCCATTGCCGCCGCCGGGTCGCGAGAACCAGTTGCGGCCCCAGCCGGCGTTGTCGGCACGGCCGCCCCAGCGGCTGCCGGCCTCGACCTGCGGCGTCAGCCACTTCAGCACCTGCTGCGGCAGCTCGTCGAAGAAGCGCGAGCGGATGTTGTAGCGCGTCTGGCCATGCAGCATCCGGCTCTGCGCGAAGGACAGGTAGAGCCGCTCCTTGGCGCGCGTGATCGCCACGTACATCAGCCGGCGCTCCTCCTCCAGGCCGTCCGATTCGAGCGCGCTGTTCTCGTGCGGGAACAGGCCCTCTTCCAGCCCGGTGATGAACACCGCCGCGAATTCGAGCCCCTTGGCGGCATGCACCGTCATCAGCTGCACCGCATCCTGGCCGGCCTGGGCCTGGTTGTCGCCGGCCTCCAGCGAGGCATGCGAGAGGAAGCCGGCCAGCGGCGTCATGGTGTCGGGGTTCTGGGCCGGGTCGCCCAGCTCGGCCGGCGCCAGCACCTCGTCGGCGCCGCCGTCCAGCGTGATCTCGGGCGCCGCGATCGCGCCGGGGCGCAGCGGGATCGAGCGCGCCGGCGTATCGAGCCCGTAGCCTTCCTCGCTGACGAAGGCGGTGGCCGCGTTGACCAGTTCCTGCAGGTTCTCCAGGCGGTCCTGCCCTTCGCGCTCGCCCTGGTAGAAATCGGCCAGGCCGCTGGCGCGCACCACGTATTCGACGGTTTCCGGCAGGCTCATCTGCGCGGTCTCGGCGCGCATCTTCGCGATCAGGTTGGCGAAGGTGCCCAGGCTGGTGCCGGCCTTGCCCGTCACGTAGGGAATCGCCGCCGCCATCGCGCAGTTGTAGAGGCGCGCCGCGTCGGCCAGTTGCTCGATCGAGCGCGCGCCGATCCCGCGCGTGGGGAAGTTGACCACTCGCGCGAAGGCGGTGTCGTCGCTCGGATTGTCGATCAGGCGCAGGTAGGCCAGCGCGTGCTTGATTTCCTGGCGCTCGAAGAAGCGCAGGCCGCCATAGACGCGATAGGCAATCCCCGCCGTCATCAGGGTGTGCTCAATCGCGCGCGACTGCGCGTTGCTGCGATAGAGCACCGCCACCTCGCTGCGCGCCATGCCGCCGTTGATCAGCGAGCGGATCTCCTCGACGATCCAGCCCGCTTCCTGCGAATCGGTGGCCGCCTCGTAGACGCGCACCGGCTCGCCATGCCCCGCGTCGGTACGCAGGTTCTTGCCGAGCCGATGCGAATTGTGCGAGATCAGGTGGTTGGCCGCGTCGAGGATATTGCCGTGCGAGCGGTAGTTCTGCTCCAGCTTGATCAGGTTGCGCACCCGGAACTCGTCCTCGAAGTCGCGCATGTTGCCGACGTTCGCGCCGCGGAAGGCGTAGATCGACTGGTCGTCGTCGCCCACCGCGAAGATCGCGTTCTGGCCGCCCGCCAGCAGCTTGAGCCAGGCGTACTGCAGCTTGTTCGTATCCTGGAACTCGTCGACCAGGATGTGCCGGAAGCGTGCCTGGTAATGCGCGCGCAGCGGCGCGTTCAGGCTCAGCAGCTCGTAGCAGCGCAGCAGCAGCTCGGGGAAGTCGACCACGCCCTCGCGCTGGCATTGCTGGTCGTAGGCCTGGTAGAGCTCGACGAACATCCGGTTGAAGTTGTCGGTGGCGTCCACCTTGTCCGGGCGCAGGCCTTGCTCCTTGGCATTGTTGATGAAGTACTGGACGTTCTTCGGCGGGTACTTCTCGTCGTCGATGTTCGAGGCCTTCATCAGGCGCTTGATCGCCGAGAGCTGGTCGGCCGTGTCGAGGATCTGGAAGGTCTGCGGCAGGCCGGCGTCGCGATAGTGCGCGCGCAGCATGCGGTTGCAGAGGCCGTGGAAGGTGCCGATCCACATGCCGCGCGTGTCGATCGGCATCATCGCCGACAGGCGCGAGAGCATCTCGCGCGCGGCCTTGTTGGTGAAGGTCACGGCCAGCACGGTGGGCGGCGAGGCGAAACCCTGCTGGATCAGCCAGGCGATCCGCGTGATCAGCACGCGCGTCTTGCCGCTGCCCGCACCGGCGAGGATCAGCGCCGGCTCGTTCGGCAGCGTGACGGCAGCGTATTGTTCGGGGTTCAGGTTGGCGAGCAGATCGGGCATGAAGAAGCGGGTATCGAGCGGGACGGAAGAAGGGAGGTGAAGCGCCAGGACCGCCATTATAGAACGGTCGCGCCGGCACGATCGGGCGGCCGCCGCGAGCGGCTCGCGGGCCGCCGGGCCGCGCCCGATCCGGGCATGAGGCAGGCACGAGCCAGGCACCATCCAGGCACGCCCCAGACCCGGCGCGACCTCGCAATCGACCCTGCAATCGGCCCCGCAATCGACCCTGCAAGCCGCCCCCTCGACCCGCCCCGCCGCCGCCGCGCGCCCCCCGCCCGGCGCCGTGCCTGCCCCGGCGGGATGCGCATCCATTTATAATTGCCGGTTTCCGCATCAATCACGCATTCTTTCAGGCAATTCCGACCATGAGCGACAGCACGCTGGCGAAGAGTTTCGAGCCCCAGACCATCGAATCCCATTGGGGGCCCGAGTGGGAAAAGCGCGGCTACGCCGCCCCGAAGATCGATCCGGCCAAGCCGGATTTCGCGATCCAGCTCCCGCCGCCGAACGTCACCGGCACGCTGCACATGGGGCACGCGTTCAACCAGACCATCATGGACGGCCTGACGCGCTACCACCGCATGCGCGGCGACAACACGCTGTGGGTGCCCGGCACCGACCACGCCGGCATCGCCACGCAGATCGTGGTGGAGCGCCAGCTCGACGCGCAGAAGATCTCGCGCCACGACCTGGGCCGCGAGAAGTTCGTCGAGCGCGTCTGGGAGTGGAAGGAGAAATCGGGCTCGACGATCACCGGCCAGGTGCGCCGGCTCGGCGCCTCCACCGACTGGAGCCGCGAATACTTCACGATGGACGACAAGCTCTCGAGCGTGGTGCGCGAGGTGTTCGTGCAGCTCTACGAGCAGGGCCTGATCTATCGCGGCAAGCGCCTGGTCAACTGGGACCCGGTGCTGATGACGGCCGTCTCCGACCTGGAGGTGGTGAGCGAGGAAGAGGACGGCAGCCTCTGGCACATCAACTACCCGCTGGTCTCGGGCGAGGGCCACCTGACGGTGGCCACCACGCGCCCGGAAACCATGCTCGGCGACGTCGCCGTGATGGTGCACCCGGAAGACGAGCGCTACCGCCACCTGATCGGCCAGTCGGTGCGCCTGCCGCTGTCGAACCGCGAGATCCCGATCATCGCCGACGACTACGTCGATCGCGAGTTCGGCACCGGCGTGGTCAAGGTCACGCCCGCGCACGACCTCAACGACTACCAGGTCGGCCAGCGCCACCAGTTGCCGCAGATCGAGATCCTCACGCTCGACGCGAAGATCAACGACAACGCGCCCGAGGCCTATCGCGGCCTGGACCGCTTCGAGGCGCGCAAGCGCGTGGTGGCCGACCTGGAGGCGGCCGGCGCGCTCGACTCGGTCAAGCCGCACAAGCTGATGGTGCCGCGCGGCGACCGCACCGGCGTGGTGATCGAGCCGATGCTGACCGACCAGTGGTTCGTGGCGATGACCAAGCCGGCGCCGGAAGGAAGCTTCCACCCGGGCAAGTCGATCACCGAGGTGTCGCTCGAGGTGGTGCGCGACGGCCAGATCAAGTTCGTGCCGGAGAACTGGACCACCACCTACTACCAGTGGCTGGAAAACATCCAGGACTGGTGCATCTCGCGCCAGCTCTGGTGGGGCCACCAGATCCCGGCCTGGTACGGCGAGAACGGCGAGATCTTCGTCGCCCGCGACGAGGCCGGCGCGCGCGCCAAGGCCGACGCGGCCGGCTACGCCGGCGCGCTCAAGCGCGACGAGGACGTGCTCGACACCTGGTTCTCCTCGGCCCTGGTGCCGTTCTCCTCGCTGGGCTGGCCCAGCGAGACGCCCGAGCTGAAGCACTTCCTGCCCTCCTCGGTGCTGGTCAGCGGCTTCGACATCATTTTCTTCTGGGTCGCCCGGATGGTCATGATGACGACGCATTTCACCGGCAAGGTGCCGTTCCACACCGTCTACATGCATGGGCTGGTGCGTGACGCGGAAGGCCAGAAGATGTCGAAGAGCAAGGGCAACACGCTCGACCCGATCGACATCATCGACGGCATCGGCCTGGAGGAGCTGGTCGCCAAGCGCACCACGGGCCTGATGAACCCGAAGCAGGCGGCCTCGATCGAGAAGAAGACGCGCAAGGAATTCGCCGACGGCATCCCCGCCTTCGGCACCGACGCGCTGCGCTTCACGATGGCCTCGATGGCCACGCTCGGGCGCAACGTCAACTTCGACCTGGCGCGCTGCGAGGGCTACCGCAACTTCTGCAACAAGCTCTGGAACGCCACGCGCTTCGTGCTGATGAACTGCGAGGGCCACGATTGCGGCACCGCCAAGCCCGAGCTTTGCGGCGCCGGCGACTGCGGCCCCAGCGGCTACCTGGACTTCTCGGCGGCCGACCGCTGGATCGTCTCGCTGCTGCAGCGCGTGGAAGCCGACATCGCCAAGGGCTTCGACGACTACCGCTTCGACAACATCGCCAACAGCATCTACAAGTTCGTCTGGGACGAGTATTGCGACTGGTACGTCGAGCTGGCCAAGGTGCAGATCCAGAACGGCACGCCCGAGCAGCAGCGCGCCACGCGGCGCACCCTGCTGCGCGTGCTGGAGACGGTGCTGCGCCTGGCGCATCCGGTGATCCCGTTCATCACCGAGGCGCTCTGGCAGAAGGTCGCCCCGCTGGCGGGCCGCTACCCGGCCGGCGCGGCCGAGGGCGAGGCCTCGCTGATGGTGCAGGCCTACCCGGTGGCGGACCTCTCCAAGCTCGACGAGCCATCCGAGCAATGGGCGCTCGAGCTGAAGGCGGTGGTCGACGCCTGCCGCAACCTGCGCGGCGAGATGAACCTGTCGCCGGCCACCCGCGTGCCGCTGCTGGCCACCGGCGAACTGGAGCGCCTCAGCAGCTTCGCGCCCTACCTGAAGGCGCTGGCGCGCCTGTCGGAAGTGACCATCGTGGCCGACGAGGCCGCGCTCGACAGCGAGGCGCAGGGCGCGCCGATCGCCATCGTCGGCGCCAACAAGCTGGTGCTGAAGGTCGAGATCGACGTGAAGGCCGAACGCGAGCGCCTGTCGAAGGAAGTCGCGCGGCTCGAGAACGAGATCCGCAAGTGCGAGGCCAAGCTCGGCAACGAGGCCTTCGTGGCCAAGGCCCCGCCGGCGGTGGTCGAACAGGAGCAGAAGCGGATCGCCGAATTCCGCGGCACGCTCGACAAACTGGCCGCGCAACTGGCCCGTTTGCCGGCATAAGAGGACGTTTTCCGGCCATTTGCAGGCGCAATGGCCGGCGTAACAAAGGGTAAGCTAGCTTGCACGGACCGTGCCAGCCCAATCACCATGGGCGGCACGAACGAATCAATCCAAGGATGAAAGGTCGATCACATGCTGAAAGTCACTAAGGCGGTATTTCCGGTTGCCGGTCTCGGCACCCGCTTCCTGCCGGCGACGAAGGCAAGCCCGAAGGAAATGCTGCCCGTCGTCGACAAGCCCTTGATCCAGTATGCCGTCGAGGAAGCGATCGCGGCCGGCATCACCGAGATGATCTTCGTCACCGGGCGCAGCAAGCGCGCCATCGAGGATCACTTCGACAAGTCCTACGAAGTCGAGGCCGAACTCGAGGCACGCGGCAAGGAGAAGCTGCTCGAGCTGGTGCGCAGCATCAAGCCCTCCAATGTCGACTGCTTCTACGTGCGCCAGCCCGAGGCGCTCGGCCTCGGCCACGCCGTGCTCTGCGCCGAGAAGCTGGTCGGCGACAATCCCTTCGCCGTGATCCTCGCCGACGACCTGCTCGACGGGCAGCCGCCCGTCATGAAGCAGATGGTCGATACCTTCGACCACTACCACAGCTCGATCATCGGCGTGGAAGAGATCCCTGCCTCGGACACCAAGTCCTACGGGATCGTCGACGGCAAGGAGTGGGAAGAGTCGATCGTCAAGCTCTCGGGCATCGTCGAGAAGCCGGCGCCCGAGGACGCACCCTCGAATCTCGGCGTGGTCGGCCGCTACATCCTGAAGCCGCGCATCTTCGAGCACCTGCGCGCGATCAAGCCCGGCGCCGGCGGCGAGATCCAGCTGACCGACGCGATCCAGGCCCTGCTGGCCGACGAACAGGTGCTGGCCTACAAGTACGAAGGCACGCGCTTCGACTGCGGCAGCAAGCTCGGCTACCTGAAGGCGACCGTCGAGTTCGCGCTGCGCCACCCGGAAGTGCGCGACGAGTTCGAGCAGTATCTGCGCGAACGCGGCACCTCGCAGTCGGTGTAATCAATCGGGGCTCGCGCCCTGCCCGCTCCACCGGCGGGAATCAAAAAAGCGCCGCTTCGTGCGGCGCTTTTTGCTGTGCCGGCGCGTTGGCCAGGTTCGCTGGCTACTTCGGCTCGGCGGGTTTCACCGATACCACCCCCGGCATGCCGCCCGCCGCATCCGGCCGGGTCCGCACCAGCCAGCCGGTGCCGCCCTGGTAAGGCAGCTTCGCCAGCGCGCTGCGCACCAGGTTCGGCATCGCCGCGAGCGGATCGGCCTGCCGGTCGCGCGAGGATGCCGTGACCTGGTAGGCCGTCTCGCCGTTGCGCGAGTCGACGAAACGCAGCGTCAGCAGGTGCCGGTAGACCGGCCCCGCGAACGGCAAGGCGAGCGGCGCGGAGCCGTCCACGCGCACGCCCGGCGACGCGGCGCCCGACGTGGCGGATGCGCCCGACGCGGCGCCCGCGCCGAGCGCGAGCGCGCCCGGCTGGGTGGCATAGGCGATCGCCAGCCGGTAGGGCGCGCCGTCCGGCTGCTCGTGATAACCCTGCCGGGCCAGCTCGTCGCGCACCAGCGATTCGACGCGCCGGTATTGCCGCGTCGCGTCGTCGTCCTGGCCGTTGCCGTCCTGCGACTCGGTGCGCGCGAACGCGTAGTTCCGGGCATCCGCGCCGAAGCCGGCCGCCCGGCCCGCGACACTCACGCCCGTGGTCGGCGCCGCGCAACCGCCCAGCAGCGCCAGCGCGAGGGCGATGGCGGCCCCTGTCCCGATCGTCTTCATGAGAACTCTCCCCAGCATGCCGTTGTCCGGCGAATTCAGTCCCGCGCGCCTGGCACGGACGCGCGAGCCTGCGATTGATATGGTCCCGCTCAGGCCGCGGGCTCGCCCAGGCGCGGCAGCGTGATCGAGATCGCGGTGCCGACACCGACCGCGCTGTCCACCGCGATGCTGCCGCCATGCCGCGTCACCACGGTCTTCACGAACACCATGCCGAGCCCGGTGCCGCTCACCTCGGGGCGCTCGCTGGCATGGAAGCGCCGGAACCGCTCGAACAAATGCGCCTGGTCCTCGGGCGCGATCCCGTAACCCTGGTCGCGGATCGTGCAGGTCACGCGCGGCGGCCCCTCCTCGGTGGCGAAGCTGCAGCTGATCAGCGTATCGGCCGGGCTGTACTTGACCGCGTTGTTCAGCAGGTTCACCAGCGCGCGCGCCATCAGCGAGCGATCCGCGCCGATCCAGTAGGGCTCGCCGTCGAGCGCCGTGTCGATGCGGATGCGCTTGGCCTGCGCCTGCGGCCAGACCTCGTCGCTGGCGTCGATCAGCAGGTCGGCGAAGCTGGCCGTGTCGATCCGGTAGGTCTGCGATTCGGCGCGCGCGAGCTGGACGAATTCGTCGGCCAGCGTCAGCGCGCGCTGCGCGTGCCGCTCGATGCGGCCGAACAATTCGCGCTGCGGCGCCGAGGCATCGCCGCGCTGGCGCTCGATCTGCACCAGCGCGAGGATCGAGGCCTGCGGCGAGCGCATGTCGTGCGACAGCAGGTGCAGCGCCTCCTCGCGCTGGCGCTCCGCCGCGTGCAGCGCCGTGACGTCGACCAGGCCGGCGATCCAGCCGATCGCGCGGCCCTCGGCATTGGTGCACGGCGCGTAGCGTAGCAGATGGTCGAGGCCGTCGGCATCGCGCACTTCCAGGCCGCTGACCAGCAGCGCCGGCGCCTCGCCGCGGGTCGGATCGAGCGCGGCCGGCCAGGCCGCGCGCAGCTCCGGCTCGCGCTCGGGATGCGCCACCGTCTTGACGAATTCGAGCGCGCCGAGCGCCCCCTGCAGCGAGCGCCCTTCCGGCGCGTTGACGCCGACCCGCGCGCAGTAGCGCTTGGCCGCGTGGTTGGCGATCAGCACGGTGCCCTGCACGTCGGTCACGAAGATCGGCTCGGGCATGCTGTCCAGGCTGTCCCACACGAAGCGCTTCATGTCCTGCACGCGGCGCGCGGCCTGCGCCATCAGGTTCATCTGCCGTTCCAGCACGTCGCCGCCGAACTCGGCGCGCTGGGCCGGATCGCGCGGCGCCTCGGGCAGCAGGTGCGGCTCGGCGGCGAGCCGCTCGAGCTCGCCGCGCAGGTAGGTCATGGTCATCTCCAGCCGCCGCCAGTTCCACAGCAGGTAGACCACGATCAGGCCGAGGATGGCCGGCGCGGGCGAACCCCAGCAGCGCCCGCCGAACAGCAGCGCGGCGCTGCCGGCCACCGCCAGCACGGTCAGCGAGGCCGCCAGCAGCAGCGCGCGCAGCGGCGAGAGCAGCAGGATGCCGGCCAGCAGCGCGGCCAGCAGCGGCAGCGAGGCGAGCAGCAGCCAGCCCGGCGAGGCCAGCGTGATGGCGCGGCCGGTCAGCAGCATGTCGAGCACGCTGGCATGCAGGTAGACGCCCGGCAGGGTGCCGAAGTCGCCCGAGATCGGCGTGGCGAAGCGATCGTAGAGACCCGCAGCGGTCACCCCGACCACCACGATCTTGCCGCGCAGCGCCGCCTCGGGCACCTTGCCGGCCAGCACGTCGGACAGCGAATAGGCCGGGTAGTCGAGCGTCGAGCGGCTGAACGGGATCAGGTAGCGCCCGGGCGCGGGCAAGGCCGCCCTCACCAGGCGCGACGCGGCCGACGAGGCGGAGGCGGCCGGGGAAGTCGAGGCGGTGGGGGCCGAAGTCGAAGCGGCCGAAGCGGCGATCGACGATGCCATCGAGGCCGCGTCCTGCCCTGCCCCGCCCGCCGGCGCATCCAGCGCGCGCGCCACCGACAGCATCAGTTGCGGCCAGTCGCGCCGGCCGTCGCTCTCGGCGAGCGCCACGCTGCGCACGATGCCGTCCGGATCGACCTCGAAATTGATATGGCCGGTACCGGCCAGCCGCGCGGCCAGCTCGGGCACGGGCGGGCTCACCTCGCGCGTGCCGTCGGCGGCCTCGGGGCTCAGCAGCACCGGCAGCCAGGCGGGCACGCGGGCGAGCGCCTGGCCGAGTTCGGCATCGTCGGGGGAAGCTTCGATGAACAGCACGTCGTAGACCACCGCGGCCGGCCGCGCGCGCGCCAGCTCGTCGAGCAGGCGCGCATGGACGCTGCGCGGCCAAGGCCAGCGGCCCAGCCGATCGACGCTGGCGTTGTCGATCTGCACCACCACGATGTCGGGATCGAGCGCCAGATGGCGCGCGCCGAGCAGATGGTCGTAGATCAGGCGATCGACGCTCGAGGTGGCCTGCCAGAACACGCCGGCGCAGATCGCCGCCACGCCCAGGCAGCCGATCGCGAGCCACTCGACCAGGAAGCGCCGGCCGAGTGGCCGGCGCCGCCGGGAGCCGGATTCAGGCTTCATCGGCGGGCGTCAGCGCGCGAGCGTGAAGCTGTTGACGGCGCCCGCCTTGTCGTAGAACCGGCCGTTCGAGAACTGCTCGGCGATCACGCGCCAGTAGTAGTCGCCGGGCGGCAGGTGCGAGAGCACCAGCCGCGTGTCGGTCAGGCCCGGCTGGTCGACGATCGGGTTCGACAGGTCGCGCGCGGCCGACAGCACGAAGCGGTAATGCGTGGCCGCCTCGCCCTGCGCGCCGCTCGGCATCCAGCGGAACGCGTAACCGCCCGCGGCCGGCCCGGCCTCGCTGCGCAGGCCGAAGCGGCGGCGCTCGAAGCCGTAGGTGCGCGGCTGGCCTTCCAGGCCGTTCGCGTCGATCGCGGCGATGCGCACGAAATAGCTGTCGTCGGGCAGCGCATCGAAGCTCGCGCGCGGCGTGTCGACTCGCGTCTCGCGGATCAGGTCGAGGAAGCCCGCATCGCTGGCGAGTTCCACATGCCAACTGCGCGCGCCCTCCTGCGGCACCACCTCGAAGCTTACCTGCGCCTCGTCCTGCACGCGGCCCGGCTTGACCAGGCGCGGCGCGGCCAGCAGCGGCACGGGCGCGCCCACCTGCCCGTCGGCGCCCGTCACGCTGCCGAAGTTGGCCTGCACCAGGGTCGCGTCGGCGCGGCTACGCCCCGGCGCGACGCCGACCGTGCCGTCCAGCACCTCGACGCGCGTCAGCGCCTGCCCGTCGGCATCGTAGTTGACGCGAAAGCGGGTGCCGCGCACGCCGGCCACCACCGAGGGCGAGCGGATCTGGAAGCGGTCGTCCGGCTTCTTCATGTGGCTCACGTCGCTGTCGACCGAGCCGCGCCTGAGGTCGATCACGCGCTCCAGGGTGCCGGTCAGCACGGTGCGGCGCAGCGCGGCCACGTCGATCTGGCTGCCCGGCGGCAGGCTCAGGTGCGTGCCGTCGGCCAGCTCCAGCGTGACGAAACCGTCGGTGCCGGTGCGCAGGCGATCGCCCTCGCCGAGCGTGGCATTCGGCGTGAGCGCCACGAACGCGGCATCGCGCCCGGCGCGCTCGACCGTGCCGTGGCTGGCGACCACGCGCGCAGTGAGCGGCTCCTTGCGCAGGCGCGCGGCCGGCAGGCGGATCTCGATGCCGCGCTGCAGGCGCTTGGGCGCCGGCACGCCGTTCATCTTCGCCACCAGGCGCCAGTCGTCGGCGCCCTGCAGGTACTGCCGCGAAATCTCGTAGAGCGTGTCGCCGTCGCGCGTCACATAGGTGACGATGCCGCCCGCGACGCGTTCCGACGAGGGCCGCGTCATGCTCGCCAGCGAGGGGGCCGAGGCGGCCTGCGCCCAGGCGCTGCCCGTGCCGACCCAACCGCCCGCGGCGAGCGCCAGGCAGGCGGCCGCGATCGCGCGGCGCAGGCCGCGCGGGTAACCCGGCGCGGCGCTCACTCGGCGGCCCCTTGCGGCAGCCGCTCGAGGCGATAGCCGTAGCCGTAGATCGGCGCGAGCCGGTAGCCGTTCTCGGGCCGCAGCGCGAGCTTGGTGCGCAGCATCGAGATATGCGTGTCCATGGTCCGCGAGGGGATGTCGGTCGCCTGCTTCCAGACCAGGTCGAGGATGTGCGCGCGCGAGAGCGGCTGGTCGACGTGCTGGAACAGCAGCAGCGCGAGATCGAATTCCTTCTGCGTGAGACTGACCGCCTGGTCGCCGACGAAGGCCTGCTTCAGGTTGGTGTCGAAGCGGTAGCTGTCGAATTCACGCATCACCGAATCGGTGTTGGCGGGATAGGCGCGGCGCAGCAGCGAGCCGATGCGCGCGCGCAGGATCGGCGCCGATACCGGCTTGACCACGTAGTCGTCGGCGCCCGCGTTGAGGATCTCGGTGATGCCGGCCTCGTCGTCGCGGCTGGTCATGAAGATGATCGGCAGGCGATGTTCGGTCTGGTTCTCGCGCACCCACTTCATCAACTCTTCGCCCGACAGGTCGGGCACGTTCCAGTCGAGCACCAGCAGGTCGAAGGTCTCGCGCTGCAGGCGCTTCTTGAGCACCTTGCCTTCGCTGAACGCATAACACGTGTGACCGACCGCCGTCAGCGTCTGGCTGACGAAGTCCGTCTGCGCCTCGTCGTCGTCCAATACAGCAATTCTCATAACACCCCGCAATGCGGCGACGGCAGGAAGCCATCCCGCGTTCCGCGCCCGATCGCGCGTGCCCGGTGCCGGCCCGTGGCCTCGGACCGGCAGGCATCGCCGCGCTGGCGGCGCTCCGAACGCTATTGTGTCCGGATCGCCGCTTTTCTCAAAATCGGGTCGCCTACTACCCAAGGGACCGCGAGCGGGGCTGGCATCGGCACCCGCCGCGACCGCCGCCCGACCGTCGAACGGCCGGGCGAACGTCTTTCAGATCGATCCGGGCGACAGGCGCAGCGCCTTGTCGCCGCCGGAGGGCGAGCCCGCATCCTGCGGGTCCCGCGATTTCGGCCCGGCGTCCGGACCGGATTCCGGCTCCGCGTCGGTTTGCGCCGCCGCGCGGCGGCCGCCGTCCTGCCGGCCGTCGCCGCGACCGGCATCGTCGCCGGCCTCGTCCTGCACCTGCCGCGCGAGCGCGGCATGCAATTGCCCGCGCACATGCTCCCATGCGGTGCGCGCATAGTCGGGCTGCTCGGCGGCCCAGGCCTGCGCCAGGTCGAACACCCGCACGAGGGTCGGCGCGCAGCGCGTGAGCTCCGCCTGCGGCGTGCCGAGCGTGTCGCGCAGCCATTCGGCCAGCCACGGCATGTCGGCCGCGCAGGCATCCGCATAGGCTTCGAGCGCGGCGCGCGCGTGAGGATCGCGCGCCGGGTCGAGCTCGACGCGCTGCATCGCCCGCGCGCGCTCGCGCGCCTTGCCGCGCGACGCGAACGGTATCCGGACCGTTCCGGGCCTCAAGAACATGATTTCTCCCTGGTGCGGCCGATGCCCATTCGCGTCGCGGCGAAATACGATACCGCCCCGCGACAAAATGCGCACGCCTGCCGTTGCAGCGCAGTATAAGGAGGCCCCCGACGACTGTCGTTTAAGAATTGTCAGATCGTAAATAATCGATGATAAAAACCCGGTGATTCGATTCGATTTTTTGAAGATGCCTCGAAGACTGCCTGCTTTTTAGGCATTTCGGCCGATTTTCCACCCCGCCGCGCCGGCCGCGATCGCCTGCCCGGCGCGACATCCGGGCCGCCTTCATGCATTTTCTTTCAGCGCGAATCGTCAAGCCGGGCTCGCCAATCGTCAATTCGGCCAGGTGAGGAAAGGTGAAATCGGCGGGCCCGGGCACGGCCGGCGTTTTGAAAACCGTCGGCGGCCGGATCGGGAGCATGCCGATAAAGCCGTTCGCATGCTGTGTGGTCTTGTCGTTTTCTTGTACGGATTTTGTATAAGACTCGAATCGGCCATGATCGGCCATGCCGGGCGCGCGACGCGCCTCCGGCACCCCGTGCCTCAGGCCAGCGTGGCGGCGAACTCCTCGAGCTGGCTGATCACCGTGTTCCAGCCGTCGAAGAAACCGAGCTGCTCGTGCTGCTCGCGCGCCGCCTCGTCCAGGTGCATGACGTGCGCCGTGTAGCGGCAGCCCGCGGGATCGTCTTCCATGTCGATCACGGCCGTGAAGCCGAGCCACGGCTTGGCGGGTCGCCAGCCCGCCGTCAGCAGCGAGCTGAACACCAGGCGCGCCTGCGGCACCACCTCGAGGAAGCTGCCGGGATTGTCGCTCACGCCGCCGTCGGGGCCGCGCATGGTGGTATGGAAGGCGCCGCCGGGGCGCAGGTCGAAGGCGACCACCTCGGTGGTCCAGGGTGTCGGGCACCACCACTGCGCGAGCAGCGCGGGTTCGCTCCAGGCTCGCCACAAGGCCGCGCGCGGCGCGCGCAGCACCCGGCTGATGACGAGGTCGCGGGAATCAATCGGTGCGGCGGCGGGCTTTGACATGGGCTTGCTCCTCCTGGTGAAGTCGTTCGACGAAGGCCACCATCCGGTCCGAGCGCGCTTCCCACATCGCGCGCTGCTCGGCCAGCCACTGCTCGGCCTGGGCGAGCCGCGCCGGCACCAGCTCGCAGCGGCGCGTGCGGCCGCTCTTGCTGCTGCGCACCAGCCCCGAGCGCTCCAGCACCCCGAGGTGCTTCATGAACGAGGGCAAGGCCATCTCGAAGGGCTCGGCCAGTACCGAAACCGTCTGCGCGCCGTCCGCCAGCGCGCGCACGATCGCGCAGCGCGTGGGATCGGCCAGCGCCTGGAACAGCTCGCTGATCGAAGCCGGCAGCGAGGCGGGAACGGAAGCCGGGTGAGATGCCGAATAGTTAGCCATGCGGCTAAGTATAGGCGCTCGATATCGAAACGAAAGGCCGCCGGCGAAAAAAATGCCGCCGGGGCCAGGAGCCCGGGCGGCATGTCGACACGAGCGGCCGAAGCCGGCCCATGTCGCGTGTTCAGCGGCGGCGCATCAGGAAGGTGAAGATCTTGTCGTGCACCGACGATTCGACGATTTCGTTACCGGTCTGCTTGGCGAACGCGGCGAAATCGCGCTGCGAACCGGGATCGGTCGCGAGGACCTTGAGAACCTGGCCGCTCTCCATGTCGGCGAGCGCCTTTTTCGCGCGCAGGATCGGCAGCGGGCAGTTGAGCCCGCGCGCATCCACTTCCTTGTGAACTTCCATCGGCTTTCGACCTTCGAGTGACGCGCCGGCAAGGCGCGGAGTGAAGGCGAGATTTTACCGCAGGCGGCCCGCTCGCGTGGGCAGGCATGAACGGCGGAGTCGGCGACGGGCAAGCTGCCAAGCCGCCGCCCCGCCCACCCACCTCCACACCTGCCCGCCCGGCGCCCGCCCTACAGCTCGACGGCCCGCCCCGTGTGCAGCGCCTCGCGCATCGCATGGCCGATGCGGGTGGCCTCCAGCGCGTCGGCCAGCGTCGCGCCGCCCGACTCGCCCAGCCCGCGCACCGCGTCGACGAAGGCCTGCGCCTCCACCAGGAAGGCCGCCTCGAAACGGTCGAAGAAGGTCGGCGTGCAGGTATTGCGGATCCCGCTCGCGTCATAGATCTCGACACGATTGGCGCGCGGGTTGCGGCCGATGCTCAGCGCGCCGGCCGTGCCGATCACCTCCGAATGCGAGTCGTTGCCGTGCGCCATGGTGCGCGAGGCATAGAACATCGCCAGCGCGCCGCCCTCGAACTCGCAGATCGCCACGCCGTTGTCGACGTCGCCGCACTCGGCCAGGCCCGGGTGCAGCGCGATGGTGCCGGCCGCGAACACGCGCGTGGCGCGCGGCTTGCCGAGCAGCCAGCGCGCCACGTCGATGTCGTGCACCGAACAATCGAGGAAGATGCCGCCCGAGCTCGGCGCGAAACGCACGAAGAAGCCGTCCGGATCGTTCTGGTCGGTGGTCTGCGAGCGCACCAGGAAGGGCCGGCCGATGCCGCCTTCGGCCACCCGCTCGAAGGCCTCGCGATAGCTCGGGTCGAAGCGGCGCATGAAGCCGATGGTCGCCTGCAGTTGCGGGCGCGCATTCGCCTCGGCGATCACGCGCTCGCATTCGGCGATGTCGAGCGACAGCGGCTTCTCGCAGAACACGTGCTTGCCGGCACGCAGCGCGGCGATGATCTGCTGCGCGTGCAGCGACGAGGGCGTGACGAGCCACAGCGCGTCGAGCTCCGGATCGGCCACCAGCGCCTCGAAGTCCTCGTACAGGCGCGGCACGCCGAGCGTGTCGCGGGCCCAGGCCAGCTCCTCGCCCAGCGGGCTGCAGGCGGCCGCCAGCTCGGCGCCGGCCACCCGGCGCGCGAGATTCTCCGCGTGGCGGCGGCCCAGCCGGCCGAGCCCCGCGATACCGATCCGGACCTTGGCCGGGGAAGTCTGCTCAGGCATCGCCGTCTCCTCAGGCCACCGCTTCGCCGAGCCGCACCGCGCGGCCCTCGCGCCAGGAGCGCGTGGCGGCCTCGGCCAGCTCCAGCGCCTTCACGCCGTCGGCGATGGTGGTGCGCACCGGTTCGCCGCGCGTCACGGCCGCGAAGAAATGCGCGATCTCGCGCGCATAGGCGATGCGGTAGCGCTCCAGGAAAAAGGCTTCCGGCAGGTCGCTGGACACGGCCTTGGCACTGTAGGCGGTCACCTCGGTGGGCCGCACGTTGCCGGCCTGCAGCATGCCGGCGCTGCCGAGCAGCTCGAAGCGCTGGTCGTAGCCGTAGGCGGCGCGCCGCGAGGTGTTGATCTGGCAGAGCCGGCCCGCCTTGGTGCGGATCGTCACGGCGGTCGCATCCACGTCGCCGGCCTCGGCGATGGCCGGGTCGGTCAGGCAACTGCCGGTGGCATGCAGGGTGTCGGCCTCGTCGTCGAGGATCCAGCGGAAGATGTCGAAATCGTGGATCAGCATGTCCTTGAAGATGCCGCCCGAACGCTGGATATAGCTGACCGGCGGCGCGCCCGGATCGCGGCTGGTCACCACCAGCATCTCCGGGGTGCCCACCTCGCCCGCCTCGACGCGCGCCTTGACGGCCTCGAAGGTGGGATCGAAGCGGCGCTGGAAACCGATCATGCAGACCACGCCGGCCTTCGCCACCGCCTGCTCGCAGGCTCGCGCGCGCTCCAGCGCGAGATCGACCGGCTTCTCGCAGAACACGTGCTTGCCCGCCGCGGCCGAGCGCTCGATCAGGTCGGCATGGGTGTCGGTGCTCGAGCAGATCACGCTCGCGCCGATCGCCGCATCGCCCAGCGCCCCTTCCACGTCGGCGACCCGCGCGCCGTGCTCGGCGGCCAGCGCCGCGGCGGCGCCCGCGTCGACGTCGATCACGTACTTCAGGCGCACGCCCGGCTGGCGCGCGAGATTCGCCGCATGAATGCGGCCGATGCGCCCGGCGCCGAACACCGCGACGTCGATCGTCGGAACTGCTTCAGTCATCGTATCCTCCAGTGTCCTTCACTTCTTCCACGTTCAATTCGAGCCGGTACGCGAGCGCGATGAACAGCGCCTGGCACAGGCAGATGGTGCTGGTCAGCGAGCGGAACGCGAACGCGCTCCCCTCCTTGACCAGCAGATGCGCGCTCGCCTCGCGGACCAGCGGCGAGAGCCGGCTGTCCGTGATCACGAGCGTGCTCGCATGGTTGTGACGCGCCGCGCGCAGGCAGTACTGGGTCTCCTTGCCGTAGGGCGCGAAGCTGATCGCGACCACCACGTCCCCCTTCCTCACGCTGCGGATCTGCTCGCGGTACATGCCGCCCAGCCCCGACACCAGGTGCACGCGCTTGGCCGTGTGCTGCAGCGCATAGACGATGTAGCTGGCCACCGGGAACGAGCGGCGCACGCCGATCACGTAGATGTTCTCGGCGCGCTCCAGCATCGAGACCGCCGCGTCGAACTGCGCGTCGTCGAGCCCGGCCGCCAGCTCGTCGAGCCCGGCGCGCGAGGCGTCGATGAACTGGTGCGCCATGGCCGGCACCGACAGCGCGCCGGCGGCGCCCTTGTCGTCGATCAGGCTGCGGATGCGCTGCTGGTAGCTCTGCACGCTCGGGTTCTGTCCCGTGTAGGCGTCGCGGAACACCGCCTGCAGATCAGAGAAGCCCGAGAAGCCGAACCGCTGCGCGAAGCGCACCACCGCCGAGGGATGCACGCCGCAACGCTCGGCGATGTCGCTGGTGCGATCCATCATCACGCTCGAACGGTTCTCGTCGATGTACGAGGCAATGCTCTTGAGCTGCCGCGGCAGCGTGTCGAAAGCCTCGGTGATGCGCTGCAGCAGCGCCTCGACCGGCATGTCGGGTTGCGATGTCTCGTCCATGGTGTGCGGCCCGTGCGCCGCCTGCGCGGCAAGCGCGCGGCGCCGGACTCGATGCTGATGTCGTGAGCCGAGTATAGGCAGTCGCCCACTGAAATGGAACAAATTTTCCATTTCCAACGTAAATAAAATTTTCTTTGCAATCGCCTGCGAGTTGACCTAATCTTGCTCGTGAACGGCAACGTTCGACCCATAACAGAACCGACACAGGTGGAGACATGAGACTTTGCAATGGCAAGGCCGGCTTTCGCACGCACGGAATCAAGGCGGGTCTTCGGGGCGTGGTCGCGGCGCTGGCCGTCGCGGCCGGGCTGGGCGCCGCCGCGCTGCCCGCGCAGGCGGCCGATGCCCGATTCGTGCTGATCAGCCACGCACCCGATTCCGATTCCTGGTGGAACACCATCAAGAACGCGATCAAGCAGGCGGACGAGGATTTCAACGTCACGACCGACTACCGCAATCCCCCCAACGGCGACATCGCCGACATGTCGCGCCTGATCGAACAGGCCGCGGCCCGCGACTATGACGGCGTGATCACCACAATCGCCGACTTCGACGTGCTGAAGAACTCGCTCGGCAAGGTCACCGCCAAGAAGATCCCGCTGATCACCATCAATTCCGGCACCGAGGAACAGAGCGCCCAGCTCGGCGCGATCATGCACGTCGGCCAGCCCGAGTACGTGGCGGGCCAGGCGGCCGGCGAGAAGGCCAAGGCCGCCGGCGTGAAGTCCTTCCTGTGCGTGAACCACCTGGCCACCAACCCGGTGTCCTTCGAGCGCTGCCGCGGCTTCGCCGACGCGATCGGCGCCGACATGAAGTCCTCCACCATCGACGCCGGCACCGACCCGACCGAGATCCAGTCGAAGGTCAGCGCCTACCTGCGCAACCATCCCAAGACCCAGGCCGTGCTGACGCTCGGCCCGGTGCCGGCCGCCGCCACGCTCAAGGCGCTGCAGCAGATGGGCCTGTCGGGCAAGGTCTATTTCGCGACCTTCGATTTCTCCGACGATATCGCCAAGGCGATCCGCGCCGGCACGATCCAGTTCGCGATCGACCAGCAGCCCTACCTGCAGGGCTACATCCCGGTGGCCGTGCTGGCGATCGTGAAGAAGGACAAGACCACCGATCCGGTGAAGATCCGCCAGATCCTCGAGGCCAACCCGAAATTCCAGGCGCGCCTGGCCACCTACGGGCTGCAGCCCTCCTACGGCCCGAAGAACATCCGCTCGGGCCCGGGCTTCATCACCAAGGACAACCTCGACAAGGTCGTGAAGTACGCAGGCCAGTACCGCTGAAGCAGCACAGGGCATCGTTCACCGCGCGGCGCGAGGCCGCGCCTCTTCACCGGCGCCGCGGGGTAGCCCCGCCCCGCGCGCCGGGCATCAAGGAGACATCATGGGTGTAGCCGGCAAGCATCTGACAGCGCAGTCCCAGCAAACCCCGCCGCCCGGCACGCGCGCCGACGAACGGCTGCGCGGC
Organism: Burkholderia sp. Ax-1720; assembly: GCF_011753035.1. Lineage (NCBI taxonomy): Bacteria > Pseudomonadati > Pseudomonadota > Betaproteobacteria > Burkholderiales > Burkholderiaceae > Burkholderia > Burkholderia sp. Ax-1720. The sequence continues at coordinate 21,826 of NZ_VWWK01000078.1, forward strand.
GAGGCCTGGTTCTCGCGCTTTCTCAACCGCCCCGAATTCGCCGCGATTTCCGGCACCGTGCTGGTGTTCGCGATCTTCGCGATCGGCGCGGGCGGCTCGGGCATGTTCAATCTCGACGGGATCATGAACTGGTCGCAGGTGGCGGCCTATCTCGGCATCCTCGCGGTGGGCGCCTGCCTGCTGATGGTGGCCGGCGAGTTCGATCTCTCGATCGGTTCGATGATCGGCTTCGCCGGCATGATGGTGGCGATCCCGACCGCGTATTTCCACTGGCCGATCTGGGCCGCGGTGATCTTCGCCTTCGCCGGCTCGATGGCGCTCGGCGCGCTCAACGGCTACCTGGTGATGCGCACCAGGCTGCCCTCCTTCATCGTCACGCTGGCCTTCATGTTCATCCTGCGCGGCCTCACGCTCGCGCTCTCGGTGATGTTCGCCGACCGCACCATCATCTCGGGCCTGGGCGACTACGCCCACGCCGACCCGGTCACCCACCTGCTGTTCCAGGGCGTGGCCTTCCACGGCCTGTTCCGCTGGCTGGCCCATGCCGGCATCGGCGGCGTGCTCGACAACGGCGACCCGCTGGTGCCCGGCATCCCCAAGGTGATCCTCTGGTGGCTGGCGGTCACCGTGATCGGCGCCTTCGTGCTGGCCAAGACGCGCTGGGGCAACTGGATCCTGGCGGTGGGCGGCGACGCCAACGCGGCCAAGAACGTCGGCGTGCCGGTGCGCCGCGTGAAGATCCTGCTGTTCGTGCTGACCGCCTTCTGCGCCTGCCTGTTCGCCGTGCTGCAGGTGGCCGACATCGGCTCGGCCGCGGCCGACCGCGGGCTGCAGAAGGAATTCGAGGCGATCATCGCCGCGGTGATCGGCGGCACCCTGCTGACCGGCGGCTACGGCTCGGTGGTGGGCGCCGCGTTCGGCGCGCTGATCTTCGGCGTGGTGCAGATCGGCATCACCTACACCAACATCAGCTCCGACTGGTTCCGCGTGTTCCTCGGCGTGATGCTGCTGATCGCCGTGCTGTTCAACCACTACGTGCGCCGTCGCGTGGCGCAATCCTGAGGAGCCGAACCATGTCCACGCCCTCCACGCACGACACGATTCTCGAGCTCGACAACGTCAGCAAGTTCTTCGGCAAGGTGATCGCGCTGTCCGGCATCAACCTGAAGCTGCGGCGCGGCGAGGTGCACTGCCTGCTCGGCGACAACGGCGCCGGCAAGTCCACCCTGATCAAGACCCTGGCCGGCGTGCACTCGCCCTCCGAGGGCCGCTACCTGGTCGACGGCCAGCCGGTCAGCTTCGAGTCGCCCAAGGACGCGCTCGACCTGGGCATCGCCACCGTCTACCAGGATCTCGCCCTGGTGCCGCTGCTCTCGGTGGCGCGCAATTTCTTCATGGGCCGCGAGCCGAAGAAGAAGCTGTTCGGCTTCATCAACGTGATGGACCTCGACACCAGCGCCGAGATCGCCCGCGCCAAGCTCGCCGAGATGGGCATCAACGTGCGCGACGCGCACCAGCCGATCGGCACCATGTCGGGCGGCGAGCGCCAGTGCCTGGCGATCGCCCGCGCGATCCACTTCGGCGCGCGCGTGCTGATCCTCGACGAGCCCACCGCCGCGCTCGGCGTCAAGCAGAGCTTCAACGTGCTCAAGCTGATCCACACCGCGCGCGCCAAGGGTATCTCGGTGATCTTCATCACCCACAACGTCCACCACGCCTACCCGATCGGCGATTCGTTCACGCTGCTCAACCGCGGCCGCTCGCTCGGCACCTTCACCAAGGACACCATCAGCAAGGACGAGGTGCTGGACATGATGGCGGGCGGCGCCGAAATGCAGAAGATGGTCGCCGAACTCGACGGCGCCGTGATCTAACCAGGAACCGATATGGCTCACTCCCCCCTTCCCTTCGCGCCGAACCGCCCGCTCGACGTGATCTGCATCGGCCGCGTCGCGGTCGACCTGTACGCGGAGCAGATCGGCGCCCGTCTCGAGGACGCGACCAGCTTCGCCAAATACCTGGGCGGCTCGTCCGGCAACATCGCCTTCGGCGCCGCGCGCCTGGGCCTGAAATCCGCCATGCTGGCGCGCGTCGGCAACGACCACATGGGCCGCTTCGTGCGCGACACGCTGGAGCGCGAGGGCTGCGACACGCGCCAGTTGCTGACCGACCCGGAGCGGCTCACCGCCCTGGTGCTGCTCGGCCTGAAGGACCGCGATACCTTCCCGCTGGTGTTCTACCGAGAGAACTGCGCCGACATGGCGATCGACGAGGGCGACATCGACGAGGACTTCATCGCCTCCTCGAAGGCGCTGCTGATCACCGGCACGCACTTCTCGACCGACAAGGTCAACCGCGCCAGCCGCCGCGCGCTCGACTACGCGCGCCGCCACCAGGTGCGCACCGTGCTCGACATCGACTATCGCCCGGTGCTGTGGGGGCTGACCGGCAAGGCCGACGGCGAGACCCGCTTCATCGCCAACGAGGGCGTGACCGCGCATCTGCAACGGATCCTGCCGCTGTTCGACCTGGTGATCGGCACCGAGGAGGAATTCCGCATCGCCGGCGGCAAGGACAACCTGCTCGACGCGCTGGAGATGGTGCGTCGCGTGAGCAGCGCGACCCTGGTGGTCAAGCGCGGTCCGCTCGGCTGCTCGATCGTCGAGTCCGCCGTGCCGAAGTCGCTCGATGCTCTGAAGCTGGTGGGCGGCGTCGAGGTCGAGGTGCTCAACGTGCTGGGCGCGGGCGATGCCTTCGCCTCCGGCTTCCTCTCGCAATGGCTGCGCGGCGGCACGCTGGAGGCGGCCGCGCGCGCGGCCAACGCCTGCGGCGCGCTGGTGGTGTCGCGCCACGGCTGCTCGCCGGCCATGCCGACGCCGGCCGAGCTGAACTACTTCCTGCAGGAAGCCGCGCGCGACCCGCAGCGCATGCGCCGCCCCGATCTCGATGCGACGCTGGCGCGCCTGCATCGCGTCACGCCGCCGCGCAAGCAGTGGGAGCAGGTGCTCGGCTTCGCCTTCGATCACCGCAACCAGTTCTTCGAGCTGGCGCAGCAGGCCGGCGCGCCGCTGGAACGGATTCCGCAATTGAAGCGCCTGTTCGTCGAGGCGGTCGCGCAGACCGAGTCGCAACTGGGCCTGCAAGGCCAGATCGGCGTGCTGATCGACGACCGCTACGGCCAGGACGCGCTCAACGACGCCACCGGCCGCGGCTGGTGGGTGGGCCGCCCGACCGAGCTGCCCGGCTCGCTGCCGCTCGAATTCGACCATGGCCGCTCGATCGGCACCACGCTCGAGACCTGGCCGGCCGAGCACGTCGCCAAATGCCTGGTGCGCTACCACCCGGACGAGGCGCTGGAAACGCGGCTCGAGCAGGAAACCCAGCTGCGCACGCTCTACGACGCGGTGCAGGCCAGCGGCCACGAACTGCTGCTGGAGGTGATCCCGCCGCATCGCGCCGACCTGCCCGAGGGCCCCGACGTGGTCTATCGCGCGCTCAAGCGCCTCTACAACCTCGGCATCTACCCGGAATGGTGGAAGCTCGAACCGCTGGACGCCGAGCAGTGGCGCGCGGTCGACCAGCTGATCGCCGAGCGCGACCCGCATTGCCGCGGCGTGGTGCTGCTGGGCCTGTCCGCGCCGGTCGAGCAGTTGATCGGCGGCTTCGCCGCCGCGGCCGCCTCGAACAGCTGCCGCGGCTTCACGGTCGGCCGCACCATCTTCTGGGAGCCGAGCCGCGCCTGGCTGGCCGGCGAGCTCGACGATGCCGGCGTGATCGCCCGCGTGCGCGAGATCTTCGAGACCCTGATCGGCGCCTGGCGCAGCGCGCGCGCCGGCGAGGTCGCGGCCCGCCGCGTCGCCTAGGAGAGCCGACCATGAACCATAGAGCGATCGAATCCGCCGCGCCCTGGCCGGGCGAGGCCACCGCCGAGGCGACCGGCACCGTGCGCCTGACCGCGGCCCAGGCCCTGGTGCGCTACCTGGCCGCCCAGCAGGTGGCCGCCGAGGACGGCAGCGGCCGCACCGAGCCGCTGTTCGGCGGGGTGTTCGCGATCTTCGGCCACGGCAACGTGGCCGGGCTCGGCGAGGCCCTGTACCAGGCGCGCGAGGTGCTGCCCACCTACCGCGCCCACAACGAGCAGGCGATGGCGCACAGCGCGATCGCCTATGCGAAGGCGCATTTGCGCCGCCGCATGATGGCCGTCACCAGCTCGATCGGCCCGGGCGCCACCAACCTGGTGACCGCCGCCGCGCTGGCCCATGTGAACCGCCTGCCGGTGCTGCTGCTGCCCGGCGACATCTTCGTCTCGCGCGCGCCCGATCCGGTGCTGCAGCAGGTCGAGGATTTCCACGACGGCGGGATCTCCGCCAACGACGCGCTCAAGCCCGTGTCGCGCTATTTCGACCGGATCGTGCACCCGGCGCAACTGCTCAACGCCCTGCCGCGCGCGCTGCGCGTGCTGACCGACGCGGCGCTGTGCGGCCCCGTCACGCTGGCGCTGCCGCAGGACGTGCAGGCCATGGCTTATGACTACCCGCTGTCGTTCTTCGCGCCGCGCGTGGTGTCCTTCCATGCCCCGGCGCCGGTCGAGACCGAGCTGGCCGCCGCGCTCGCGGTGCTGCGCGAGGCACGCCGGCCGCTGCTGGTGGCCGGCGGCGGCGCGCTCTACAGCGCGGGCGGCAGCGCCGCGCTGCGCGCCTTCGCGGAGCGTCACGGCATTCCCGTGGCCGAGACGCAGGCCGGCAAGAGCAGCCTGCCCTGGAACCACCCGCTCAACGCCGGCGCGCTCGGCGTGACCGGCTCGCCCGCCGCCAACGCGCTGGCCGCCGACGCCGATTGCGTGATCGCCGTCGGCACGCGCCTGCAGGACTTCACCACCGGCTCGAACACGCTGTTCGCGAATGCCGCCGTGATCGGCATCAACGCCAATGCCTTCGACGCGCTCAAGCACCGCGCGCTGGCCGTGGAGGCCGATGCGCGGCTGGCCCTCGATGCGCTCGGCGCGCGCCTGGCCGGCTGGCAGGCCGAGGACGGCTGGACCACGCGCGCGCAGTCGCTGGCCGCGGCCTGGCGCGACACGGTGCAGACGCTGACCAACGCGCCCGCCCAGCCGGGCACCCTGCCCTACGACGCCGACGTGATCGGCGCCGTGCAGCGCAAGCTGGATGCCTCGGCCGCCGGCGACATCGCGGTGTGCGCGGCCGGCACGCTGCCCGCCGAGCTGCACAAGCTGTGGCGCGCGGCGGTGCCGGGCGGCTACCACATCGAATACGGCTATTCGTGCATGGGCTACGAGATCGCCGGCGGCCTGGGCGCCAAGCTGGCGCGGCCCGAGCGCGAGGTGATCGTGTTCGTCGGCGACGGCAGCTACCTGATGATGAACAGCGAGCTGGCCACCTCGGTGATGCTGGGCGCCAAGCTGATCGTGGTGGTGCTCGACAACCGCGGCTACGGCTGCATCAACCGCCTGCAGCAGGCCTGCGGCGGCGCGCCCTTCAACAACATGATCGAGGACTGCGTGCAGGGCCCGCTCGGCGCGCCCGAGATCGACTTCGCCGCGCATGCGCGCGCGCTGGGCGCGCTGGCCGAGCACGTCGACGACGTCGCCGCGCTGGACGCCGCGCTCGAACGCGCGCGCGCCGCCGATCGCAGCTACCTGATCTGCATCGACACCGATGCCACCCGCACCACCGCCGAGGGCGGCTGGTGGTGGGAGGTGGCGGTGCCCGAGGTGTCCTCGCGCCCGGCCGTGCGCGAGGCGCGCGCGAGCTACGAACGGCAACTGGCCGAGCGCGCCGGCAAGCCCGAACCCCATACTCCGGAAGCATCGACATGAGCGACTACCAGATCCGCATCGGCATCAACCCGCTGTCCTGGATGAACGACGACCTGCCCTCGCTGGGCGGCGAAACCCCGCTGTCGGTCGCGCTGACCGAAGGCCGGCAGATCGGCTACGAGGGCTTCGAGCTCGGCAACAAGTTCCCGCGCGAGCCGCAGGCGCTCAAGGCGCTGCTGGCCGAGTACCAGCTGGCGCTGGTCTCGGGCTGGTACTCCGGGCGGCTGGCCGAGCGCGGCGCGCAGGAGGAGATCGACGCGGTGGGCCCGCATCTCGAACTGCTGGCGAAGAACGGCGCGACGGTGATGGTCTACGGCGAGGTGGCCGCCTCGATCCAGGGCTCGGCCGAGGTGCCGCTCTACCAGCGCCCGCGCTTCGTCGGCGAGGCGCAATGGGAGCAGTACGCGCGGCGGCTCGACGAGTTCGCGCGCTTCACGCTCAGCCACGGCGTGCGCACCGCCTATCACCACCACATGGGCGCCTATGTCGAGGCGCCGGCCGACATCGACCGGCTGATGGCCGCCACCAGCGAGGCCGTCGGCCTGCTGTTCGACACCGGCCACGTCACCTTCGGCGGCGGCGATCCGCTCGCCGTGCTCGACAAGCACATCGGCCGCGTCTGCCACGTCCACTGCAAGGACGTGCGCCCCGAGGTGATCCGGCTCGCGCGCAACCGCAACTGGAGCTTCCTGCAATCGGTGATCAACGGCGCCTTCACGGTGCCCGGCGACGGCGCGGTGGATTTCCCGGCCGTCATCGAGCGGCTCAAGCGCCATGGTTATCGCGGCTGGTTCGTGGTCGAGGCCGAGCAGGATCCGGTGATCGCGCCGAGCTACGCCTATGCCGAGAAGGGCTACCGCACGCTGCGCGCGCTGGTGGACGCCCCGCTCGAACCCGCTCGCAAGGAGGCCGCGTGATGAATACCGCCAACCCCGGACATTCGCAGGACCTGCTGGTCAAGGCCGCCGCCAGCGGCCGCTCGATCGCCACCGTCACGCCGGAATCGGCGCGCTGGAACCACGTGGGCTTCGCGGCCTATCGGCTCAAGGCCGGCGAATCGCTGGCGCTGCACGAGGCCGCGCGCGAGACCTGCATCGTGGTGATGGCGGGCCGCGTCGACATCGTCGATGCCGACGGCACGCGCTGGGACGCGCTGGGCTCGCGCGACAGCGTGTTCGAGGACAGCGCGCCCGCCGCGCTCTACCTGCCGCCCGACCGGCGCGTGACGGTCACCGCCACGCGCGACACCGAGCTGGGCGTGGCCAGCGCGCCGGGCACCGGCCGCTTCCCGCCGCGCCGCATCGAGCCGGGCGAGATGAAGCGCTCGGTGCGCGGCACCGGCGCGAACACGCGCTACGTCTGCGACATCCTCCCCCAGACCGAGCCGGCCGAATCGCTGCTGGTGGTCGAGGTGCGCACGCCCTCGGGACACTCCTCGAGCTACCCGCCGCACAAGCACGATACCGACAACGTGCCGGTCGAGAGCTTCCTGGAGGAGACCTACTACCATCGCGTGAACCCGCCGCAGGGTTTCGTGTTCCAGCGCGTCTATACCGACGAGCGCGACATCGACCAGTCGATGGCCGTGTCGGACCACGACGTGGTGATGGTGCCGCGTGGTTATCACCCGGTGGTGGTGCCTTATGGCTACGATTCCTACTACCTGAACGTGATGGCCGGGCCGACCCGCGTCTGGCACTTCAAGAACGATCCCGAGCACGACTGGATCGCCAAGCGCGACGCGGCGGCAGCGGCGGCCAAGGCGGGCTGAGGCGTCGCGGCGGCAACGTCGAGGGCGCGCGCGGCGGCGGACGATGAAGCGGCAAGCGAGCCGCGCCATCGTCCGTCGCCGTTGCGTTTGTCCGGTCGAGGCCTCAACCGGCGCCGAGCCAGCGCGCCTCGTCCTCGCGCGTCAGCGTGCCCGGCGCGCCGTCGTGGACGATCCGGCCGCGCTCCATCACGGCGATCCGCGTCGCCAGCGTGGCCGCCAACTGGCGACGCTGCTCGATCAGCAGGATCGCGACGCCGGCCTCGCCCAGCCGC